>NZ_DFQP01000009.1:0-26386 GCF_002377845.1 Microbacterium sp. UBA3486 | reverse complement strand
GCATCCGGTCCCTCTCGTCTTCTGTAGCGGCTACTTCTTGTAGTTCGGCGCCTCGACCACGATCTGCACGTCGTGCGGGTGCGACTCCTTGAGCCCCGCCGAGGTGATGCGCACGAACTTGCCACGCGTCTTGAGCTCTTCGATGGTGCGCGCGCCGACATAGAACATCGACTGACGCAGCCCCCCGACCAGCTGATAGGCCACGGCGGAGAGCGGGCCGCGGTACGGCACCTGCCCCTCGATGCCCTCGGGGATCAGCTTGTCGTCGCTGGGGACGTCGGCCTGGAAGTAGCGGTCCTTGGAGTACGAGGTCTGCTTGCCCCGGGTCTGCATGGCGCCCAGCGAGCCCATTCCGCGGTACTGCTTGAACTGCTTGCCGGACTGGAAGACGATCTCGCCCGGGGACTCGTCGGTTCCGGCCAGGAGCGAGCCGAGCATCACGGCATCGGCACCGGCGACCAGGGCCTTGGCGATGTCACCCGAGTACTGCAGCCCGCCGTCGGCGATCACCGGAACCCCCGCGGGACGCGCGGCGAGCGACGCCTCGTAGACCGCGGTGACCTGGGGGACGCCCACACCGGCGACGACGCGCGTGGTGCAGATGGACCCGGGACCGACACCGACCTTGACGGCGTCGACGCCCGCGTCGACCAGCGCTTGGGCGCCCTCGCGGGTCGCGACGTTGCCGCCGATGATGTCGATGTGCTCGAACGAGGTGTCGGCCTTGAGACGGCGGACGAGGTCGATGACGCCCTGCGACTGCCCGTTGGCGGTGTCGACCACGAGCACGTCGACACCGGCGTCGCGCAGCGCCTCCGCACGCTCCCAGGCATCGCCGAAGAAGCCGATGGCGGCACCGACGCGCAGGCGGCCCTGGTCGTCCTTGGTGGCGAGCGGGTACTTCTCGCTCTTGTCGAAGTCCTTGATCGTGATGAGGCCGGCGAGCTTGCCGTCGCCGTCGATGAGCGGCAGCTTCTCGACACGGTGCTTGGCGAACAGCGCGATGACCTCGCCCGCGGCGACGCCGACGGGAGCGGTCACGAGGTTCTCCCGCGTCATGACGTCCTTGACGAAGGTGGTCTGACGCTCGAAGCCCGAGACGAACCGCATGTCGCGGTTCGTGATGATTCCGACCAGCTTTCCTTCGTCGTCGACGACCGGAAGACCGGAGATGCGGTACTTCGCGCAGAGGTTGTCGACTTCTTCGACGGTCGCATCCTGCGTCGTCGTGATGGGGTCGGTGATCATGCCCGACTCGCTGCGCTTGACGCGGTCGACGTGCGCGGCCTGGTCGGCGATGGAGAGGTTGCGGTGCAGGATGCCGATGCCGCCCTCACGGGCCATGGCGATCGCCATGCGGGACTCGGTGACCGTGTCCATCGCGCTCGACAGCAGCGGGGTGGCGACCGAGATGCGGCGCGTGATCCGCGACGAGGTGTCGGCCTCGCTGGGGATCACGTCGGTGTGCCCGGGGAGCAGCAGCACGTCATCGTACGTCAGTCCGACGAAGCCGAAGGGATCGTGCTGTTCCATGGATTCTCCTTCTGCGCGAGTCGCGCATGTCCGAGTGCGAGGGGGTGGTCGACGTCGGCCGGTGCGGGGCCGCGGCCCGTATGAAGATTCTAAGCGAGACACGCCCGAGAACATTCCCAGAGCCCCGTCGTTACCGGACTGTTGGCAGGGACCGTAGGCGAATCGCCGATCGCGCATTACGCTCAAGTGCGTCGTCCATCCCCGCGGTCGACCCGACACCGCGGAGACACAGCACTCAAAGTGGAGGTTGCGTGGGACCCACAACAATCGCCGTGCAGCGAAAGCGCCCCTGGGTGGTCGCGCTGCTCGCTATCCTCATGGCGCTCACCGCGTTCGTGTTCCTGCCCCCCTCATCGGCTTCGGCCGAGACGACGGACGACGGGCAGGAGGTCACGGAGTTCTACTTCGCCGGTGTCGTCACCTTCGACGATCAACCTGTCGAAGGCGTCGTCATGTCCATCGAGGGCAAGGGCTTCAAGGGTGAGACCGAGACCGACGCCGAAGGCAAATGGCGTCTCTACGTGCCCGAGAAGGAGAAGTACACCCTGACGGTCGACGAGTCGACCCTGCCCGAGGGTGTGATCGTCGACGCGACCCAGTTGCCGGAGGGAACGCAGCCGATCGCGGGGACGACAGCCTCCTTCGAGGTCGAGTTCGGTCTCACCGGGACCAAGATCATGAATCTGTTCCTCGGCGAGGGCCAGCGGGTCACGGTCTCCTTCATCGACCAGCTGCTCTCACGACTGGTCGGCGGCCTGAACTTCGGCCTCCTGCTCGCACTCGCCTCGATGGGTGCCGCGCTCATCTACGGCACCACCCGGTTGTCGAACTTCGCGCACGCGGAGATGGTGACGTGGGGCGGTCTCGTCGCCCTGGTCACGACCACGTTCTGGCATCTCCCGCTCTGGCTCGGCATCGTCGCGGCCGTCATCGGCGGTGGCCTGTTCGGCTGGGCGCTGGATGCGGGGATCTGGCGTCCGCTGCGGCGACGTGGGCTCGGTGTCGTCCAGCTCATGATCGTCAGCATCGGACTCTCCCTGGCCCTGCGCTACGCATTCCAGTTCATCATCGGCGGAGGCACGTACCAGCTCCCCGGTGCCAGCCCCACGCCGATCCAGTTCGGTCCGATCTCGCTGTCGTACATCGACATGATCGCGATGGGCGTGAGCATCGTCGTGATCCTGGCGGTGGCGTTCTTCCTGACACGCACGCGGATCGGCAAGGCGACGCGAGCGATCTCCGACAACCCCCAGCTCGCCGCCGCCTCGGGCATCGACGTCGACAGGGTCATCCGCTACGTCTGGATCCTCTCCGGAACACTGGCCGCGATCTCCGGCATCCTCTGGGCCTACTTCCGCCCGGGTGTGAAGTGGGACATGGGCATGCAGATGCTGCTGCTGATCTTCGCCGCCATCACGCTGGGCGGTCTCGGCACGGCGTTCGGCGCCCTCGTCGGCTCCCTCATCGTCGGCATCGCGGTCGAGGTCTCGACCCTCTGGATCCCGTCGGACCTGAAGTATGCGAGCGCCCTCGTGGTGCTCATCGTCATCCTCCTCGTGAGACCGCAGGGTCTGCTCGGACGCAGGGAAAGGCTGGGCTGATCACCATGGACTTCGGAAGCATCTTCTCGAACACGGCCGTCTACCTGTTCAGCCCGGTCACAATCGCCTACGCCCTCGCGGCGACCGGCCTCGCCGTGCACTTCGGATACGCGGGTCTGCTCAACTTCGGCATGGCCGCCTTCATGGCCATCGGCGGCTACGGCTACGCCATCTCGGTGCTGAGCTTCGGCCTGCCCTGGTGGATCGGCATGCTCATCGGTCTGCTCGGCGGCGCGTTCTTCGCCGTCCTCCTGGGCATCCCGACGCTGCGCCTGCGTGCCGACTATCTCGCGATCGCGACGATCGCGGCCGGTGAGATCGTCCGCCTCCTGTTCACGACGCAGCTGTTCGACGAATGGACCAACAGCGCCGACGGCCTCGCGCAGTACAACGGCGGATTCCGCGATGCGAACCCCATCCCCACGGGCACCTACGGGTTCGGCCCCTGGATGTACAGCGCGAACGATCTCTGGAACCGCGTCTTCGGCGTGATCGTCCTGGCGGTCGCCATCCTCCTGGTGTGGGCGCTGATGCGCAGCCCGTGGGGTCGTGTGCTCAAGGGCATCCGCGAGGACGAGGACGCGGTGCGCTCGCTCGGCAAGAACGTCTTCGCCTACAAGATGCAGGCGCTCGTGGTGGGTGGTGTGATCGGCGCCGCGGGCGGGATCATCTTCGTGCTCCCCTCCGCGGTCGTCCCCGGCAGCTACTCGACGTCGCTGACGTTCTTCCTGTGGACCATCCTCCTTCTCGGCGGCGCGGCCACGGTGTTCGGGCCCACGCTGGGTGCGGTGCTGTTCTGGGTGGTGTTCGCCTTCATGGCCAACCTGCTCCCCTCGATGGCGAAAGCAGGGCTGCTGCCGATGTCCGACAGCCAGGCATCGACGCTGGTGTTCGTCTTCGTCGGCATCGCGCTCATGCTGCTCGTGATCTTCCGCCCCCAGGGCATCCTCGGCGACAAGAGGGAGATGACCTTTGTCAAATGAACTGACCCCCGAACAGGTCCCCGGCCCCGGCGATGACGCCGCGACGGCTGCGCCGTCCACGGGGAGCATCCGCCGCCCGAAGACGACCGGCCTGACCAAGGGAGAGGTCAAGCCCGGCGTCGCCAAGGTGGATCCGATCCTCGTCGTCGACGCGGTCCAGCGTCGTTTCGGTGGCCTGACCGCCGTCGACGTCGATCACCTCGAAGTGCCCCGTGGCGCGATCACCGCTCTGATCGGCCCGAACGGCGCGGGCAAGACGACGCTCTTCAACCTGCTCTGCGGATTCGACAAGCCCAACAGCGGCACCTGGTCGTTCGACGGCACCAGCCTCTCCGGAGTGCCGTCGTTCAAGGTGGCGAGGATGGGGCAGGTGCGCACGTTCCAGCTGACCAAGTCGCTCTCGCTGCTGACCGTCCTCGAGAACATGAAGCTCGGCGCTCCGCATCAGCGCGGCGAGGGCTTCTGGTCGAGCCTGTTCCCCTTCCTCTGGCGCGCACAGGACACCGAGATCGAGGGCAAGGCGCGGGAACTGCTGACACGCTTCAAGCTCGACGCCAAGGAGAAGGACTTCGCCGCATCGCTCTCGGGAGGTCAGCGCAAGCTCCTCGAGATGGCCAGAGCGCTGATGAGCGATCCGACGCTGGTGATGCTCGACGAGCCGATGGCCGGCGTCAATCCCGCCCTCACACAGTCGCTCCTCGACCACATCCTCGACTTGAAGGAGCAGGGGATGACCGTGCTCTTCGTCGAGCACGACATGCACATGGTCCGCCACATCGCGGACTGGGTGATCGTGATGGCCGAGGGCCGCGTCGTCGCGGAAGGGCCTCCCGACGAGGTCATGGAGAACCCGGCGGTCGTCGATGCCTACCTCGGTGCGCATCAGGACCTCGACCTGGGAGCGGTCACCGGGCGCATCCCCGTGCTCGAGGACGCCGCGGCGATCAGACTCCGCGAGAAGATCGAAGCAGAAGCGGAGGCCGAGCTCGAAGCGAGCGATCCGGTCTCCGGGACCGAGGGGAAGGGCAGCGCATGAGCGCGGAGACGCCGACGAACGCACCGCAGGCCATACCGCAGGACGACGTCGTCGTCGAGCTGACCGATGTCCATGCCGGGTACCTCCCCGGAGTGAACATCCTCAACGGTGCGAACCTCATCGCCCGCCAGGGGGAACTGATCGGGATCATCGGCCCGAACGGCGCCGGCAAGTCGACCCTGCTGAAGGCCATCTTCGGTCTGGTGAACGTGCGCAGCGGCGACATCACGGTGAAGGGCGAGAGCATCGTGGGCCTGAAGGCCGACAAGCTCGTCCGGCGCGGAGTCGCCTTCGTGCCGCAGACGAACAACGTCTTCCCCTCTCTCTCGATCGAGGAGAACCTGCAGATGGGGCTCTACCAGAACCCCAAGATCTACACGGAGCGGCTCGAGTTCGTGACCGGCATCTTCGCCGAACTGGGAAAGCGGCTCAAGCAGCGCGCAGGCTCCCTCTCCGGCGGCGAGCGGCAGATGGTCGCGATGTCGCGCGCGCTGATGATGGATCCGTCGGTGCTGCTGCTCGACGAGCCGTCGGCCGGCCTCTCCCCCGTGCGTCAGGATGACGCGTTCATCCGGGTGTCCGACATCAACAAGGCCGGCGTCACGACGATCATGGTGGAGCAGAACGCCCGACGCTGCCTGCAGATCTGCGACCGCGGGTATGTGCTCGATCAGGGCAAGGATGCCCACGAGGGCACCGGGCGGGATCTGCTGAACGATCCGAAGGTGATCGGTCTCTACCTCGGAACGCTCGGCACCGACGCGGCCTGAACCGCCGACATCGACGCGGCGACACCACGACAGGACATCACACGACAAAGGCCCCGGATCGGATCCGGGGCCTTCGTCATGTGATCGTCTGATCAGTTGGTGCGGGTGATCATGTTGTCGGCACCGTACTTGTAGATGCCGATCGATGCGCCCTGCGGGTCGCCGGCCTCATCGAACGTGATGTCGCCGGAGTAGCCGTCGTAGTCGGCCGTGCCGCCGTCGTTGATGATCTTGGCGCACTCGGCGAAGCTGGTGCACTTCTTGCCGTCGCCGGAACCGCCCGAGACCTCCTGCATCTTGGCCGCGATGTCCGCGCCCTCGGTGGAGCCCGCCGCCAGCGACGCCAGAGCCACGAGGATGACGGCGTCGTACGCCTCAGCCGCGTAGGTGAAGTCCTTGACCTCGGGGTTGCCCTCGCCGGTCCAGTAGTCCTGCAGACGCGAGGTGAAGTCGTCCGCGAGCGCAGGACCGGCCTTGGTTCCCTGCGCGCCCTCGAGCGAGACCGGGATCTCCGTGCCGTAGTCGGACAGGTTGCCGTCGACCATGTAGAACTTGTCGGCCGAGATGCCGGCGTTCACCAGCAGCGGTGCGATGGTCTTGAACTGGTCGAACGACACGATCGCGACCGCGTCGGGGTTCTGCGCCTTGATCGACTCGACCTGCGCGTCGAACTGCGCGTCGCCCACGTTGAACGAGACCGACTCGACGACCTCGCCGCCGGTGCTCTCGAACGTCTTCGTGATGGCGTCGTTGAGGCCGGTGCCGTACGCGTCGTTCTGGTAGATGATGCCGAGCGTCTTCGCGCCGTCCTCGGCGATCAGGTTGCCGAGCACCTCGCCCTGCAGCAGGTCGCTGGGGGCGGTGCGGAAGTACAGGCCGTTGTCATCCCACGTGGTGAAGTCGGGCGACGTGTTCGACGCCGAGATCTGCAGGATGCCTGCGCTCACGTTGCCGTCGAGGATGAGCTTGGAGACGCCCGACGCCGCGGCGCCGACGATGGCGGAGACGCCCGCGCCCTGCAGCTTGGTGATCGACGTCTCGTAGGCCTTGGTGTCGGTGTCGCCCTCGTCTTCGGCCGTCAGGTCGATCGTGACGCCGGCGGCGGCGTCGTTGACCTCCTGGACGGCGAGCCCGACACCGGACTCCATGGGCGGGCCGAGAAACGCCAGCGAACCCGTCTGCGGAAGCAGCGAACCGAGCTTGAGCGTCAGATCGGCGGCGGGCTTGTCGCTGCCGCCGCTCTCCGAGCTCGGAGTGCTGCTGCAGCCGGCGATGACGATGGCGGATGCACTGATCAGTGCGATCCCGGCGAAGACCTTCGCTGTGCGCGAGCCCTTCAATGCGTTCATGATGCTCCCTTGCGTAACTGAACGTGGATTGTGGCCACAATCGGGTGCTCTAACACTAGGGCGTGAGTCCCGCGCACAGGGGTCGCAAGTATCTCGGTGCGTTAACGATCCGACACCCGGTCCCTCTGCGGATGAATCCGGGGATCAGGCGGGTTCGGCCCGGGGAATCCTGCGCCCCCGACGCGCGGCGAGCAGCAGGTCGACGATGAAGACGCCGATCGCGATCCACACGATGATGAAGCCCGCCCAGCGTTCGGCCGGCATCGGCTCATGCAGCACCAGGACGCCGATGAGGAACTGCATCACGGGGGTGATGAACTGGATCATGCCGATCACGGTGAGGTTGATGCGTCGGGTCCCCGCGGCGAAGAGCAGCAGCGGGACGGCCGTGGCGACACCGGCGAAGGCCAGCAGCAGCGCATGCGCCCAACCGTTCGTCCCCATCGTGATCCCCGTGGTCTGTGCGACGACGATCAGCTGCACCACCGCGATGGGGATCAGCCAGAACGACTCCAGTGTCAGACCGCTGACCGCATCGACGGCAGGGCCGATCTTCTTCTTGATGAGTCCGTAGACCCCGAAGGACGCGGTGAGTGACAGCGCGATCCACGGGAACTCCCCGTAGGCGACGACGATCACGATGACGGCGATCGCGGCGATGCCGATCGCTGCCCACTGCAATCGACGGATGCGCTCCTTCAGCACGAAGACGCCGAGCAGCACGGTCGTGATGGGGTTGATGAAGTAGCCCAGACTCGTCTCGACGACGTTGCCGCTGAGGGTTCCGATCAGGAACACCTGCCAGTTGACGTAGATCAGCAGCCCGGCGAGCGCCGTCCAGCCCAGCAGCCGGGGTTGCCGGATGATGACGCCGAACGCCGCCCAGCCGCGCATGACCGTGAGCAGCAGGAGGCAGAAGACGAACGACAGCAGGACGCGCCAGGCGACGACCTCCCACGGCCCCGTCGGCACCAGAAGGAGGAAGTAGAGGGGAAGCACGCCCCAGAGGAGGTAGGCCCCACCGGCGTAGGCGACGCCGGCGGTCTGCGTGGCGCGTGTGGTCTGTGGTGGCACCGCACAACCCTATGCCCGCGGCGACGTCGCGAACGGCGCCGCCGGCCCGTCGATCGCAGTTCGGCAGGAATCGGACGCTCGCTGGCGGATGCAGAAGGGGCCCGGATGCGATACGCATCCGGGCCCCTTCGATGACCTTGCCCGCCCCTCAGGAGAGACGGGAATCAGGTTCCGCAGATCAGCGGACGACGACCGCCAGGACGTCGCGGGCCGACAGGACGAGGAACTCGTCTGCGCCGAACTTCACCTCGGTGCCGCCGTACTTGCTGTAGAGCACGCGGTCGCCGACGGCGACGTCGAGCGGAACACGGTTGCCGTTGTCGTCGATGCGGCCGGGGCCGACCGCCACGACCTCGCCCTCCTGGGGCTTCTCCTTGGCGGTGTCGGGGATGACCAGGCCACTCGCGGTGGTCTGCTCGGCCTCGACCTGCTTGATGACGATGCGGTCCTCGAGCGGCTTGATGGAAACCGACACGGTCTACCTCTTCTTTCTTGACGCTGACACGAAAGACTTGTTCGCACTCTCAACCCGAGAGTGCTAATCCAGTCTAGGCGCTCGGCTGGCACTCACGCAATGCGAGTGCCAGTGCGCGCCGCAGTTCGACGACTCGCACGGGCAATTAGGCTGAGCGGGTGGAGATGTCCGAGCTGCGCGCCCTGCTGACCCCCGCCGGTCTCGAACTGCTCGACGCGGTCGGGCCCATCGAATCGACCGCCGATGTCGCCCGCACCGTCTCGCGGCTGCGCGCGGGCGACCACTCCCCCGAGCTGGTCTCCGCCGTCGTCGGCCAGGCCCGCCTGCGCTCCAGGGCCACCGCGAAGTTCGGGCCCTTCGCCGCACGCATGCTGTTCACCCGCGCGGGGCTGGAGCAGGCGACGAGGCTGGGCGTCGCAGCCCGGCATGCGCAGCGGATCCGTCACGCCGGTTTCACCCGTGTCGCCGACCTCGGCTGCGGAATCGGCGGTGACGCCCTGGCCTTCGCCGGCGCCGGACTCGATGTGCGCGCCGTCGACGCCGACGAGGTGACCTCGGCGATCGCCGCCTACAATCTGGCCCCGTTCGGCGACAGCGCGGTCGTCGACCATCGCACGGCCGAAGACGCCTTCTCGTCGCTGGACCCGGGGAGCGCGGTCTGGATGGACCCGGCCAGACGCACTTCGGGTCACAGCGAGACCCGACGCGTCTCGGCCGACGACTACTCCCCCTCGCTGGACTGGGCATTCGAGGTGGCGGCTCACCATCCGACCGGTATCAAGCTCGGACCGGCACACGACCGCGACGCCCTGCCGGACGACGCCGAGGCGCAGTGGGTCAGCGCCGACGGCAGCGTGGTCGAACTGGTCGTCTGGAGCGGCGCGCTCGCCCGGGAAGGGGTGCGGCGTGCGGCCCTCGTGATCCGCGACGAGCGCTCGCACGAGCTGACGGCGCCGGCGGACGCCCCCGATGAACCCGTGCGCGAGCTCGGCGCATTCGTGCACGAACCGGACGGCGCCGTGATCCGTGCGCGGCTGATCGGCGAGGTCGCCCGGAGCCTGGAGGCGGGAATGCTCGACGAGCACATCGCCTATCTGACCTCCGACGCGGCGTTGACGAGTCCTTTCGTGCAGTCCTTCCGGGTGCGCGAGACCCTCCCGGCCCATCCCAAGGCGATCAACGCCGCCCTGCAGGCGCAGGGCATCGGGCGCCTGGAGATCAAGAAGCGCGGAGTCGACGTCGATCCCGCCGCGTTCCGCAAGAAGCTCACGCTGCGTGGGGACCAGGAGGCGACACTCATCCTGGCCCGCATCGGCGATCAGCGCCGCGCGATCCTCGCCGACCGGGTGCCCGCAGCGAACTGACCCCCGCTCAACGCTCCGCGTCGCGACCCGGCGGCTCGACCACGATGGGGTCACCGGGAGGCGCGTCGACCCGGACGGTATCCCCCGGCTCCGCGCCGGTCACCGGCGCGTCGGTGATGGTCAGATAGGGCGTCTGCTGCGACGTGTACCGCAGTTCGAGCAGCACCACCTGCGACACGGCGCCCTCCGGATCGGCATCGACGACCTGTACGCCGAGTCCATCTCGCAGCGCCGTCTCGAAGGGTGAGCACGACACCGCGCCTTCGGCATCGACGATCAGGCACCTCTCGGTCGAGCCTTCTTCGGTGATGCGGTCGGCGACCCAGACGTCGCCCCCGCGGAATCGACCGAGGAGCGAAAGGCCGAGCTCGTACCCGTCCTCGACCAGCGCTTCGGCACGTTCTCGCTCCGCACCCTCGAACCACCCGAGGACCGAGGAGGCCATGCCCCATCGTTGGAGGGCCACCATCGGCTCGCCTGTGGTGGAGATGGCCAGGGTGGCGTTCACGACTTCGCTCGCGCCTTCCTCCTGCTCCCCTCCGGCTTCGGCCGGCACGGGCAACGATGCCGAGAGTCCACCGCTGATCTGCGCCTGCGGAAGACAGGCCGTATGCGACTGGGAGCCGACATCCAGGACCAGGCACCGGCTCTTCCCGTCGTCCTGAGTCGCATACCAGGCGAGAGCCACGTCGCTCTGTGCGACAGCTCGGACGGATCCGGGGTCGAACACGTCGGGGTCGGCCTGGAGCGCGGCACGACGCTCCTGCTGCTCGGCTGTGAGCGGAATCCCTTCGACCCGTGGCGAGAACAGGGCCCATCCGGCAGCGACGCCGGCGAGGAGCAGCATCGCCGCGACGATGAGGACCTTCGCCGCATGCTGCCGCAGCGAGCCGGCGAGGGTCTCCGGCTCGCTGGACGGCTGCGGCTGCGGCTGCTTCTGCGGCTGGTCCAGGGTCTCCACCGCGCCCTGGGCCCGAGGCGCGGATGCCTCTGCGTCCTCCGCCCGTCCGCCGATCGGATGCGAGGGCTCGGCGGGAACGAGCTCCCGCGGTTCCCCCGCCTCCGCGATGACGCGCGATGCGCGACGCGCTGCTTCGAGCGCGGCGAGTCGCTCCGACTCCGCCTCGGTCAACGCCCCGTCGCGACCGTACGCCCGCTGCTGCAATGCGCGCAGCTCCCCGGCCTCACCCTCCCCCGGCACCGGTCACGCCTCCTTCGCGTGTGATGACGAGAAAGGACGGCCTCTGGCTCGAGGCCAGCTCCAGATGCGTCACGTCGCCGGTGTCGACGTCGGCGATGTTGAGGACCAGGCTCGAGGCCTGGTCCTGCATCGTCTCGGGATCGGCGCAGATCATCGGGGAGTCCGGCGTCGACCCGCCGTGGATGAGGCACTGGTTCTGTGATTCGAGCCGGGTCGCCGTCCACACCGGCACGTCACCGTCATAGCCCACCACCCAGAGCGAGTCGCCCTGGAAACCCTCGCCCACGAGACGCTCCGCGATCCGCGACTCCTCCTCGTCGGCGTACGTGATGCCGCCGAGCCCGGTGTCTCGGTCGTAGGTGGTGACGGCGACGGCGGGCTCGCCGGAAGGCGCGAACAGCATCTGGGCGGCGACCTGGCGCTGCGTGTCGGCGCTCCCTCGCACGTTGACGACCCCGTAGAGCCCGGCCTCTTCGACGGCGACGGTACGCTCGCAGCTCGGCACCACGACCTCTCCGGCGCGCAGGATCAGACAGGTGCGCTCGCGCTCCTCCTTCGTGGCGGTCCAGATGACGGCGCCTTCCTCCACGGCGAGGGCACGGACCGACCCCGCGTCGTACTCTCCGCTCTCGACCAGCGCGCTCTGCCAATCCTGCTGCTGCGCGGTCAACTCGACGGACACGACCCCGGCCCTGCCGAATGCGAGCCAGCCGACCCCCAGCCCCACCACGAGGACAGCCACCGCCGCCAGGGTGAGAAGGCGCCGGTGCGCCCGCAGAGGTGACGATACGGGCGGCTCCGCACCGCCGGCACCACCGCCGGCACCGAGCTCACCGTCCTCGGCCGCGGCTGCCCGTGCGGTGAGCGGCGTCGCATCGGGGTCGGCGGCATCCTGGTCCTCTGGTGCGGGTGCAGGTGCGGGTGCAGGTGCCGGCATGACCCTGCGGCCTTCCAGCTCACGCAGTCGAACGGCATCGGCGTCGGTGAGGGACGCTTCACGCCCATAAGCCCGCGCCTGCAGGGAGCGCAGTTCCTCGAGCTCCGCCGCGTCCAGCACCGGTCAGCCGAGTCTCTCGAACTGCATGCCGGCCCAGACCAGCCAGCCCAGGCTGTAGACCGTCGCGCAGAGACCGAGCACGAGCGCCCACCGCGCGATCGCCCGGCTCTCGACAGGGCGACGCAGCGACATGATCGCCGCGATCACCGAGACCACCGCGACGGGGATGCCCCAGCCGACGAAGAACGATGCCCCGAGAGCCACGATCGCGGCCAACAGCGCCCAGGGAGCGAGACGGGTGTCGTCGATCGGCACGGATCCCGTCGACGGCTCCCACTCCGTGTCATCGGGCGCATCGATGTCCGGACCGGTCGCGACGACCGGTTCGATGCCGACAGGCCCGGTCGGCATCTTGGTGTAGCCGTCACGGCGGGCGCCGGGCAGACGAGCGTTCCCGGCCGGATGCTCGACCTCGCCGCTGGGACGTTCGATGCGCGCCGCCGGCGTCGTCGAGGGTGTCGCCTCGGGAGAGCCGGAAACGTCGCTCATGCCGACACCGCCTCCGCGATCTGGATCTCGGTCACGGGAAGCGTCGAGTCCGCACCGAAGTCCAGGGTGGACGGACGGCGGCCGGACGAGATCAGCTCGGCGGCGAGCGCCGCGATCATCGCGCCGTTGTCGGTGCACAGGGACAGTGGCGGAATGCGCACCGTGACCCCCGCGGCTCCGGCCCGTTCCAGAGCGACCTCACGCAGACGCCGGTTGGCGATCACGCCGCCTCCGAGGAGCAGCCGCGGCACACCGAGGTCGGCGCAGGCGGCCAGCGCCTTCGTGACCAGAACGTCCACCACCGCTTCCCGGAAGCTCGCAGCGACATCGGCGACCGGGACGTCGACCCCCTCGGCTTCACAGCGCTCGACCCAACGGGCCACCGCGGTCTTCAGCCCCGAGAACGAGAAGTCGTAGCGGTGCTTCGCCAGGTCGGAGGCACGGGACAGCCCGCGGGGGAACCGGATCGCGTTCGGGTCGCCGTCGGCCGCTGCGCGGTCGATCTCCGGTCCGCCGGGATACGGCAGCGAGAGCAGGCGGGCGACCTTGTCGAAGGCCTCTCCCGCCGCGTCGTCCATCGTCTCCCCCAGCAGCTCGACGTCGGTGGTGAGGTCGCGCACATGCAGCAGCGAGGTGTGTCCTCCGGACACGAGCAGCGCGACGGTCGGATATTCGAGCGGAGCGGAGTCGGCGGTGAGGATGTCGGCGGCGATGTGCCCGACCAGATGGTTCACCGCGTACAGGGGCTTGTCGAGCGAGACCGCCAGGCCCTTCGCCGCGCCGACGCCGACCATCAGGGCCCCGGCGAGCCCAGGGCCGCTCGTGACGGCGACCGCGTCGACGTCGTCCAGGCGCACATCGGCCTCGGCGAGTGCCGCGTCGATGGCCGGCTGCAGCGCCTCGAGGTGCGCTCGGGCGGCGACCTCGGGCACGACGCCGCCGTATCGCGCGTGCTCGTCCATGCTCGAGGCGATGGTGTTCGAGAGCAGGGTACGTCCGCGTACGATGCCGATGCCCGTCTCGTCGCAGCTCGTCTCGATGCCGAGGACCAGCGGTTCGCTCATGACTTCGCCTCCTCGGCCGTGGTGCCCGGCACCGGGTGACCTTGCAGTTCTCGACGCATCACGATCGCGTCGACGTCGTCGGGCTGATAGTAATGCGGGCGGCGGGCGATCTCTTCGAAACCCTCGGCCAGGTAGAGCCCCTCGGCAGAGGGGTTGTCGGCCCTCACCTCGAGGAAGATCTCGCGCGCACCACGCTCCGAGGCCGCCGCGAGCAGCGCACGCAGCAGCGTCCTGCCCCGCCCCTGGCCGCGGTACTCGGCGAGCAACGCGATGGTCTGGACGTCGGCGTCGACGCTTCCCTGCAGGGCGCGCACCCCGCCGTACCCGACCACCGCCCCCTCATGCTCGTCGACCAGGTACCGTCCGTGCGGGCTCGCCAGCTCGGCGGCCATGGTCTCCGAGCTCCAGGCGTCCGACGGGAACGACCGGTTCTCGATCGCCATGATCGCGTCGAGGTCTTCGACGGTGGCGTGGCGAAGCGTCATGTGCCCACCTTCTTCGGGGCGCCGGGGAGCGTGACGTCGGGGTGACGCATGTAGAGAGGCTCGTCGCCGGTGAGGGTGCGACCGGCCGCGAGCGCGCGTGCGCCGACCCGCGCCAGATCCGTCCCCGAGAGCGTCGCCACATCGATACGTCGGATGCCGTCGAGGTGCGCGTCGGCCTCTGTGGCCCGCACGAGCACGGTGTCGGAGACGGTCACCGGGATGCCGTCGTCGTCGAGGCCGTGGAACACGGTGATGGCGACCTCGCGGCGGCGGGCGTCCGTCACGATCGCGAACGGTACGGTCGCGGCGTCGGCCTCGAGAGCAGTGAGTGCTGCCGCGAGATGGCTGGGAACGGGGATCACCGGCAGTCCGCGCCCGAGGGCGAAGGTGCGCGCTGCGGCGATGCCGATGCGCAGCCCGGTGAAGGGACCGGGTCCCATGCCCGCGACCACGTGGGTGATCTGGGCATCGCCCGCCTCGTGGAGAGCACGGACGAGGAGGTCGCCGATGACCTCGGCATGGCCGAGCGGGTCGACGGCACCGGCTTCGGCGCGACGCGTCCCGTCGGCATCGATGAGGGCGACAGCCGTGCCCAGGGAAGTATCGACGGCAAGGATCACGACTCCAGATTAGCCGCCGTCCCCTGAGGAGAGCGGCCGACGGGAGCCCAGGTCCGGGGTCAGCCGAGCGGGGCGCGCAGCGGGTAGTCCTGATCCTCGAGGATCACCTGCGATGCGGCTCCCGTCGTCCGGTTGACGATCACCGGGGCGAGGAGGTTCACGCTCACGCCCTCAGCGGACGGATGGGCGACCACGAGGATCAGCGCGTCATCCGGCGATCCCAGCGCAAGCCCCTCCGCCTGCTCGTCGGTCAGGGTCGGCGCGTACTCGCTCAGGACGCTCCGGGGATCGACGAGGTAGAGGCGCAAGGCGGAGTCGTCGACGGCGCGCATCGAGAAGAGCCCGTCGGATCCGTCGACGGGTGCGAGCGCGAAGTCGACGTGGGGGGCGAGTCCCGGCGGCGGGGCGAGGAAGGTCAGTGCGGCGGTCATCGGAGGAAGTCCATGAGCGAGGGCTGGAGGACGCGCGCATTCACGGCGAGCGCCGAGCGGTACACGAGCTCCTGTGCCTGCAGGCGCACGAGCACCTCGATCGAATCGACGTCCTCCACCGCCGTCCTGCGGGACTCGAGGGACACGGAATTCTGCACTGCCGCCTCCTTGGCGCGTTCGATCTGAGCCTGTCTGGTGCCGACGGAGCCCTGCACCGCGAGCATGGCCGTACGGCGACCGTCGATCTCGCCGAGACGGGGACCGACGTTCGTGCCGGATCGGAGGTCGGCGACGATCTTGTCGACGAGGGCGAAGACCGAGTCGTCTCCGGTGCCGTACACGGCGGCGCCGTCGGTGTCGACGCGGACGGATGCCGCGTCCGACACCCGTCGGGTGACCTCGGCTCCGGGCACCCCGCTGTGACTGTAATCGGCAGCGAAGGCCGCGGTGTCGGAGGTACCGGCGAACACGGAGCGTCCGAGCAGCCGGGTGTTGGCCTGGGAGAGGAGCTCTTTGCGGATGCCCTCGAGCTCGACGGCGAGGGCCTCCTTGGCGGTGGCGTCGAGCGCACCGTCGTTCGCTCCCTGGGCGGTGAGGTCGCGGACGCGCCCCAGCAGGGCCGTGCTCGCGGTGATGGCCGTGTCGGCGGCGGTGACCCATGCCAGGCCGTCGTCGATGTTGCGGGCATACTGCTCGGTGCGGCGCTGCTCGGCATGCAGTGCGAGTGCGGCTGCCGCGGCTGCCGGATCGTCGGATGGGGCGGCGAACGCGCGCTGGGACGTCGCCTGCTCCTGCAGACGCGCCAGCTCGGAGAGGTTGGACTGCAGCTGGCGCATGGCCGTCTGCGTCATCGCGGATGACGTCACTCGAGAGATCACGGTGCTCCTTCGCTCAGCGTCCGACGAGACCCGTGCGGTTGATGAGCACGTCGAGCGCCTCATCCACCGCGGTCATCACGCGGGCTGCGGCCTGGTAGGCGGTCTGGTAGGTGAGCAGGCTGATCGTCTCCTCGTCGCCGTCGACAGCCGCGACCGACTGCTGTGCGCCGACCGCGGCGACCGCAGCGGAATCGGAGAGCTTGGCGCGCTGCACGTCGGCGGCCGTCGCGACGCCGAACCGGGTGACCTGATCGGACCAGATCGCATCGGGAGAGCCGGCCCGCCGGCCGATCTGGGAGATCAGGTCGGCGTTCGTCGCGTCCAACGCCCCCGACCCCGGGGCGGCGAGCGCCAGTTCGGAGGCGGATCCGACCGCGACCTTCAGACCGAGCGCTGCCGATCCGGTGGCGGGGAGGGTGAAGAAGTCGCCGCCGGCCTGGCCCGTGGAGGTGACGCCCGCCCGGTGCTGCGCGTTCATCGCGTCGGCGAGGGCCGTCGCCACCGTGTCGTAGGTGGCCGCGAGTCCGGCGAGCATGCCGCCGTCGGCCGCGGGTGCCAGAACCGAGAGCGAGGCGCCGAGCTCACCGCCGTCGATCGACACGGGGAGATCGGGTGCGGACGCCCAGGAAAGGCTGAAGCGCTGACCGGAGTCGATCGAGGCCGGGCCCGTCAGCACGAGATGGCGGGCGTCGGAACCCGAGACCAGTGCGTTGCCACCGAGGCGGACCGTCATCGTGCCGTCGGCCTCGATCGTCGCCGCCGCCCCGGACATCCTCGCCACGTTCTGCGCGAGGACGCTGCGCTGATCCATCAGCTCGTTCGCCGAGCGACCGGAGGCGAGCGCGTCGCGGATCTCGTCGTTGAGCACCGCGATCTGGTCGGCAGTCGCGTTCACCTGCGAGACCGTGCGATCCGCGGAGTCGCGGGCGTTGCTCCATTGCGTGGCGACGTTGCGATACCCGCCGGCGATGTGCGAGGCGAGCTCCTTCGCCGATTCGAGGATGCTCGACGCCGCCGCACCTGAATCCGGGGTGTTCGCGAGATCCTGCCAGCCCGACCAGAACTTCGACAGCCGCGCCGCGAGTCCGTTCGCGGTCGGCTCGGCCAGCGACGCCTCGATCGTGGTCGCGGCCACGGCCCGGGTGGACCAGTACCCGGAGGCACCTAGGGCGTCACGCACCCTGGCGTCGAGAAGAGCGTCACCCAGTCGCGCCACCCCGTCGATGGACACGCCGTGCCCCGGGAGGGCGCCGACGCTGAAACGGCCGGTCTGCGCGATCGCGGCGACCGCGGAGGTCGTCACGCGCTGGCGCGTGTATCCCTCGGTCTTCTGGTTGGCGATGTTCTGCCCGACCACGTCCATGCCGCGCCGGGCGGCGGCCAATCCGCTGGCCGCCGTGTTCAGTCCACTGAAGGTCGACATGATCCCCTCTCGGTCACATCTCGGTGTCGATGATGCGCGCAGCGTCGTCGCGTGCGCGGTCACCTTTGGTCGTGTACTCGCCGGTGTCGTGTCCGAGTGCGGCGATGGTCTCCTGCGTCGCGCGGAGCACGCCGCTGAGCTGCTCGGCGTTGGCGTCGCGCATCTGCTCGACCTCGGCGGCGAGCTTCGTGAGCGCGCGCAGGTGGTCGGCGAAGACCTCCTGCCATGCGCCTTCGGGGGCGTGCGCGATCAGTTCGCGGATGGTCGTCGCGTCGGGAGCTCCCCACTCCTCGGCGACCGTCGCGACCTCGACGGTGCGGGCGAGCCCCGCGCCACGCAGCCTGTCGAGTACCTGATCGATCTCGCGCGCGGCAAACTGGATCCATTGGGATCTTCCGGCGGCGAGCAGCAACTGCTGCTCATCGAGTTTGAAGAGCAGCATCTCGAGCAGTTCGCGCTCGCGCCACAGCTGTATCGATAGTTCGTTGGCTCCCATGATCCCCTTTTCCCCAGTGATCGCCCCGCCTGACAACGCGGCCAAAGGTCACTATCGGCCGGCGCTCGCCTAACGTTACTATGTGGAACGGCGATGGACAGTTCTCCCCATGTACAGATCACGAGAAGTGTGATATATGCATCTGTTCATCTCCTCGGAACTTCCGGAGTGCATCCAGAGAGGTGGATCATCCCCCATGTCGTCGCGCGCTGAGCGCAATCTGCTCATCGAGAGCAACCTCCCTCTGGTCGGATACCTCGCCGCCGAGACTCATGCCCGTGCCACCCACATCCCCCGCGACGAGCTCGCCGCCGTCGGAGCGCTCGCGCTCGTGACCGCGGCCGAGGCCTTCGACCCCGAGCTCGGAGTGCCCTTCGGCGCCTATGCCCGTCGTCGCATCCTCGGCGCCTTCGCCGACGAGATGCGCTCGATGGACTGGGCCTCCCGGGGCATCCGCAAACGCATCAAGGAGACCGTCGCCGTCCGCGAGACCCTGACCGCCGGTCTCGGCCGGACCGCCACGGCGACCGAGGTCGCCACGGCGATGGGCGTTCCGAAGGAGGTCGTCATCGAAGCGCTCGGCGATGCCGCCAGGACGCTCACCACCATCGACGATCCCTCGGCCCGGGACGTCGCCGCCGACATCCCCCTCCCCGAGGAATCCGCTCTGGTCGGGGAACGGCGCGAGGTGCTCGAACAGGCCGTCGCCGCCCTTCCCGAGCGGATGCGCCGGATCGTGCAGGCCGTCTACTTCGACGAGCGTCCGGTCAAGGAGATCGCCGAAGAGCTGGGCGTGACGCACTCGGCCGTGTCGCAGCAGCGATCGGAGGCGATCCGGTTGTTGCGCGACGCCCTGGATCGGTTCTTCGCCGAAGGGACCGCACCGACCACCACGACGCGGGTCTCCGCCGGCGCCCGCGATGCCTACTTCACACGGATCGCCGACGTCGCGGGTTCCCGGATCGCCGGGGTCTTCCGCGATCCGGCACCCGCCTGAGTCGATTCCCATACGCACGGCTAACGCCCGCGTCCCCTCCGCCGATAGGTGTGACCGGGAGACCACGGATGGTCTCCCGCACAACACCATTCACGGAGGAGAACCCTTATGGGTATGCAGATCAGCACGAACGTGTCGGCCCTCAACGCCTACCGCAACCTGTCCAACACCCAGAACGACCTGTCGAAGTCGCTCGAGAAGCTGTCCAGCGGCTTCCGCATCAACCGCGCGGCCGACGACGCTGCAGGCCTCGCGATCTCCGAGGGCCTGCGTTCGCAGGTCAACGGTCTGAACGTCGCGGCACGCAACGCCCAGGACGGCATCTCGGTCATCCAGACCGCGGAAGGCGCCCTGACCGAGGTCCACTCGATCCTGCAGCGCGTTCGCGACCTGACCGCTCAGGGTGCGAACGACTCGAACAACGCGAAGTCGCGCGACGCGATCCAGAAGGAGATCAACACCCTCGGTGATGAGCTCACCCGGATCGCCGGCAGCACGAACTTCAACGGCATCAAGCTGCTCTCGGGTGGCGACACGCTGACGTTCCAGGTCGGTGCGGGCTCCGTCGCCGCCGAGGACCAGATCTCGGTCGCCCTGACCGACTTCGCCACCCTCGGTGCCGACATCAAGACGCTCGCGGCGACCATGACGGACGCGGCGACGTACGGTACCGCACTGGCGGGCATCGACACGCAGATCCAGGCGGTCTCGACCGCACGTGCCGGCTACGGTGCGCTGCAGAACCGCTTCGAGTCGACCATCAACAGCCTCAACGTGTCGGCGGAGAACCTCGCCGCTGCCGAGAGCCGTATCCGCGACACCGACATGGCGTCCGAGATGGTCAAGTTCACGTCGAAGAACATCCTGTCCCAGGCAGGTACGGCGATGCTGGCCCAGGCCAACCAGGCCAACCAGGGCGTGCTCCAGCTCCTGCGCTGAACCATGCCATAGGGTCCGGGCGCCCACCGGCGCCCGGACCCTGTCCGCTCCCGACCTGGAAAGGCGACCATGTCCCTCTCGCTCGACGGCCTCGTCTCCGGCCTGAAGACCACCGAGGTCATCAAGGCGCTGATGGATGTCGCGGCCATCCCCCGTTCGCTGCTCAAGGCGAAGATGGATGACAAGAACGGCATCGTCACCCAGCTGCGGACACTGAACACCGCCGTGCAGAACCTCGCCACGGCGGCGGAGAAGGCCGCGACGCGCGACGGGCTGGCCCGCTTCACCACCACGTCGTCCTCTCCCACGGTCACCGTCGCCACCCGCGAGGGCGCAGCGCCGCTCGCGGCCGACATCGTCGTCGACAAGGTCGCCAAGAACCACACCATCGTCTCGGCCGCCTCCAACGGCTGGCCCGTCGACCCGCCCGTGATCACCCTCGAGAACGCGAAGGGCGAGCGCGTGCAGGTCACGGCCGACTCCTCGTCCATGCAGGATGTCGCGCGGGCCGTGAACGAAGCGGGCTTCGGCATCGTCGCCGCGGCCGTTCCCGCCGGACGCGACGCCGACGGCAACCCCATGCACCGCCTGCAGCTGCGTGCCGCCGATTCCGGGGAAGCCGGACAGTTCCGCGCCTATCGCGGAGACACCGCGGCGGTCGCTGCGGGCACCGCCTCCGACATCTCCACCGAAGCAGGAGCAGCCGTCATCGACGTCGGCGCCGATGCGCAGGTGCGGCTGTGGGCGGGCACCAGCGCCGAGCAGGTGCTGACGTCGTCGAGCAACACGTTCACCGACCTGTTCGACGGCGTCGACGTGACCGTCTCCGCCGTCTCCGCGGCCCCCGTCACCATCGGCGTCGCCGTCGACACCGCGGCACGCACCAAGGCGTCCGCCGACTTCATCGCCGCCGTCAAGGACATCCTGACCCGCATCGACAACGGCTCGAAGGCGACCGTCGCCGCCAAGCAGGGCGACAAGACCACACTGGGCGTCTTCACCGGCGACAGCGCGGTCCGAGGACTCCGCACGGCCCTCGCCGACGCGGTGCAGCACCCCGTGAACGGCGTCTCCCCGTCGTCTATCGGCATCTCGACCGACATGTACGGCGTGCTCAGCTTCGACGAGAAGAAGTTCGCCGAGGCACTCGCGAAGGACCCCGACGCGGTCGCCGGGCTGTTCTCCGACATCGCCTCGCGGGTGCAGGACACCTCGAAGGTCTACTCCGACAAGTACGACGGCCTGCTCACCACGCGCATCACCGGCCAGGAGAGCGAGGTGAAGGGTCTCGGCGAGCAGATGGAACGCTGGGACGTCCGCCTCGCGCAGCGCAAGTCCACTCTCGAGCGCACCTACGCCCGCCTCGAGGTCATGCTGTCGCAGCTGCAGTCGCAGTCCTCGTACCTGTCGTCCCAGATCGCCGCCCTGCCGGGCTCGAGCTCGAACTCCGGGAAGTGAGCATGAACGCCGCCCTGCGCGCCCAGCAGCGCTACCGTGACGACGCCGTGCTGTCGGCACCGCCCGAGCGTCTCGTCACGATGCTCTACGACCGCCTCCTGCTCGACATCGAACGCGGAGAGGTCGCCCAGCGCGCCGAGGACTGGGAGGAGGCGAACGCCCAGCTGCAGCACGCGCAGGCGATCGTCTCGGAACTGTCCTCGTCGCTCACCGACGACTGGAACGGCAGTGCGGGTCTGCGCTCGCTGTACGTGTTCCTGTCGCAGACGCTCATCGGGGCCAACATCGGTCGCGATCCCGAGCGCACGCACGCCTGCCACGAGATCATCTCCCCCCTGCGCGACGCCTGGCACGAGGCCGCGCGCACGGTGGCCGAGGCGCGGGCGTGAGCGTGGAAGAGTGGACCTCGCTGCTCGACCGACTCGAGCAGGAGGCCGAGCAGATCCTCGACGCCGCCCCCGGTGCCGCCGCCGAGGCCACCCTCGCCCCATGGACGCCGCCGCGCACGCCGCTTCCCCCTTCTCTCGCCGACCACGCCCGGCGGGTGATCGACCTCCAGCGCTCAGCGATGGACCGTGCCCGTTCCGACCTCGACGGCATGCGTCGGCATCTCGGCGCCGTGAGCCGCATCCCGAGCACGCGCCGTCCCGAAGAGCCCGCCTACCTCGACGTCGACGGGTGAAACCGCTTCCTAACATCGCGGACGACCCTGCCGATAGAGCAGGGCGAGCACGGATGGCTCGCAAGACTCGGCCATGGATCGGCCATACCAGCCACACACGGGGAGCCGGTTCGTGTTCGATTCTGTGACCATCAACGCACTGACGAGTGCGCTCGACGGCCTCGCGCAGCGCCAGCGCGCGATCTCCGACAACATCGCCAACATCAACACCCCGAACTATCACGCCAAGCGCGTGCAGTTCGAAGAGGCGCTCGCCCGCTCGATCGATGCCGGCGACGGACGGGTCGGCGCGACGGTCGGCACCTCGCTCGAGCCCACGCGCCTGAACGGCAACAACGTCAACCTCGACACCGAAACCCTGTCCAGCATCGACACGATGCTGCGCTATCAGTTCGCGACGCAGGCCGTGAACGGATCGTTCACGTCGATGCGCACCGCGATGAGGACCTCATGACCTTCGACGCCATCGGCATCGCCGGCACCGGCCTGACCGTGCACCGCAAGTGGCTCGACGCCATCAGCGACAACATCGCCAACATCAACACCGCCGCCCCCAGCAACGGGGCGGCCTTTCGCGCCAGGTACATCCTCGCCCAGACGAGCGATCAGTCCCCGGGCGTGTACGTGGCCGGAACCGCGCAGGGCAGCGCGCAGGGACGCCTCGTCCATCAGCCCGACCATCCCCTCGCGGACGCGGACGGCTACGTGCGCTACCCCGACATCGACCTGGGTGACCAGATGAGCCAGCTCATCCTCGCCCAGCGCGGCTACCAGGCGAGTGCGGCCATCGTCGACCGCGCACGCAACTCCTACGAATCCGCCCTCCAGATCGGACGCAGCTGATGGCCTCACTCCCCGGCATCGAAGCCATCTCCTCCGGTTTCACGCTCGCCCCGCCCGCCCCCGCGACGACCAAGGCCGCCGACGACACCGCCTTCGCGAGCAGCGTGACCGGGGCCATCGACGAGCTGCGTTCGCTGCAGTCCGAGTCCGACAAGCTCAAAGTCGCGGCCGTCACCGGCGACCTCGACGACATCCACTCCGCGATGATCGCGTCCTCGCGCGCATCCGTGACCCTCGAACTCGTCGCCGCCGTGCGCAACAAGGGTGTCGACGCGTTCAACGAGATCATGCGGATGCAAGCCTGATGCCCCAGGCCGTCACGAACGTGTTCCAGCGCATCGGACGCGTGATCGCGGGCTTCTCGCTCGCCCAGCGCACGATCGCCATCATCGGCGTCGCCGTGCTCGCCCTCGGCATCGTCGCGCTCTCCAGCTGGCTCAGCCGCCCGACGTACACGCCGCTGTTCTCCGGCATGAGCGCCTCCGACGCGAACGCCGTGGTCGAACAGCTGCGGTCGTCATCGGTGCCGTACGAACTCGCCGACGGAGGAGCGACCGTCCTCGTCCCCGAGAAGGACGTCTACGACCAGCGGCTCGCCGCCGCGTCGGCGGGGCTCCCCGGCACCAGCTCCGGCGGATACTCGCTGCTGGACAAGATGGGCGTCACGACGAGCGAGTTCCAGCAGTCGGTGACCTTCAAACGGGCCATCGAGGGCGAGCTCGCCGCGACGATCTCCTCGATTAAGGGTGTGACCGCCGCATCGGTGCAGCTCGCGATCCCCGAGGAGAGCGTCTTCGTCTCGGAGACCGTCGATCCCACCGCCTCCGTCTTCGTGGAGACCTCCGGCAGCTCGACGCTGTCGCCGAAGCAGGTCGAGGCGATCGTGCACCTGACCTCTGCCGCGGTCAGCGGCATGAAGCCCGAGAACGTCGCCGTCGTGGACCAGAGCGGACAGACCCTCTCCGCCGCGGGCGTCGGGACCACCGGCGGCATCGACCAGCAGGCCAGCGACTACGAGGCGCGGGTCACCGCGAACGTGCAGCAGATGCTCGACACCGTCGTCGGGCCCGGCAACGCCAAGGTGACCGTCGTCGCCGAGATCGACCACTCGGTCAACGAGCGCGTCGAAGAGACCTACACCCCGGCCGAAGGCGCTCCCCCGCTCACGGAGCAGACCAGGACCGACCGGCAGAACGGCTCGAGCTCGAACGCCGGCGTGCTCGGCCCCGACAACATCGCCGTCCCGTCCGCCGACGGCGACGGAACCTCCGAGTCCACCGAGACCTCGAAGACCAACGCCGTCAACAAGAGCACGCAGAGCACGTCCACTCCCGCCGGATCGCTGCTGCGCCAGTCGGTCTCGGTCGCGGTCGACGCGGGTGCGGGCGGTGACCTGAGCACCGCTCAGCTGAGCGACCTCGTCGAGAGCGCCGCCGGTATCGACACCGAGCGCGGAGACTCGATCGCGGTCGAGCTCGTCTCGTTCAACCAGACCAGCTCCGAAGCGGCGCAGGCCGCGCTCCAGGCCGCGAAGGACGCCGAGGGGGCCGCACGTCAGGCCGCGCTGCTGAACACGATCATCATCGCCGCCGCCATCGCCATCCCCCTGCTCGCCGGCCTCGCCGCCCTCATCATCCGTGCACGCCGACGCAGCAGCGCCGACACCGAGTTCGACCAGCTCTTCGGCGAGCGCCCGCCCGCGCTCACCGTCCTCGATGCCGGCGCCACCGCGGCGATCGACCAGGCGCCGACCACTCCGCTCGCCTTCCTCGAGACGACTCCCGACCCGGAGCCGGAGCCCGACCCGGAACCCGCGCAGGTCAGCCTCGAGCGCCGCCGCGCCGAGATCGACTCCCTCACCCGGCAGGACCCGAAGCGCACGGCCGACCTGCTGCGGACCCTCATCGACGACAGGCAGCAGGTATGACCGGACTGACCGACAGGCAGACGGCGGCGGTCGTGCTGATGAACCTCGATCGCGCGCAGGCGATCGAGGTGATGAAGCACCTCTCCGAATCCGAGGCGGAGGCCGTCGCCGCCGAGATCATCGACCTGCAGAACCTCGATGCGGCGACCACCGCGCAGGCTCTCGGACAGTTCCACCGGATCGCCTCGGGCCACCTGCCGCCCGCCCGTGGCGGCCGCGACATCGCCGCAGGATTGCTGGAGGCGACGTTCGGCGCCGAACGTGCCGCCGCCGTGCTCGGCAGAGTCGGTTCCTCCTCGATGACGTCGTCCTTCGAGTTCCTCGGATCCGCCGACCCCGCGCAGCTGGCGACCCTTCTGGACGGCGAGCTCCCGCAGACCGTCGCCCTGGTGCTCGCCCACCTGCCGACCGACCGCGCCGCCGCGGTGCTGGCCGCCCTTCCCGACCCCACCCGCACCGATGTCGCGCATGCGATCGCGACGATGGGAACCGCATCGCAGGAGGCCATCGCGATCGTGGCGGATGCGCTCAAGGCGCGGACCGGGACGTTCGCCGCACGCGACACCCCCGAAGTGCTCGGCGGTGTGGAACCGCTCGTCGAGATCATCGCCCGCTCCGGGGCGACGGTCGAGAAGGCGCTGCTGGCGAGCATCGAGGACAGGGACAGTGCCCTCGCGGAGGACATCCGCTCGCGCATGTTCACCTTCGCCGACATCGTCAAGCTCGACGACCGCGACACGCAGCGCGTGCTGCGGGGCATGGACATCCGCTCGCTCGCCCTCGCGCTGAAGGGTGCGCACCAGCCCATCGCCGACCTCATCCGGCGCAACGTCTCCGAACGGAACAGGGAGAACCTCGACGAGGAAGCCCGCACCCTCGGCCCGGTGCGTGTGTCCCAGGTGGAGGAGGCCAGAGCCGAGATCGTGCGCACGATCCGCGCGCTCGAGGCGGCCGGCGACATCACCGTGCAGCGCGCGGACGAGGACGAGTATGTCTACTGACGCCTTCTCTCCGGTGCTGTTCCCGCGTCTCGACGGACGCGGGAGCGGAGAGGAACATGCCAGGGCGAAGATGCGCGGCTATGCCGACGGACACGCGGAAGGCTTTCGCGCCGGCCGCGCCGAGGCGGAGGCGGCACAGCGCGTGGCGGAGGAGGCATGGGCCGCCCGTGAGGCGGTCGAAGCCGGAGAGGTCGCGCGCGCGGTCGCCGT
>NZ_DFQP01000102.1:18462-19768 GCF_002377845.1 Microbacterium sp. UBA3486 | reverse complement strand
CGGCAGCCTCCGTCGCCGTCGACTTCACGGCCTCAGCGGCCTCCGTGGCGGGATCCTGCAGGTTCGATGCGACCGACTTCGCCGCAGCCGTGGCCTCGTCGACGAGGGGCTGCGCCTCTTCGCGGAGCGTCTGCGACAGTTCCTTCTCCTTGTCAGTGCTCGGGATCAGCGACGCCGCGACCAGCCCGACGCCGAACGCGATGAGCCCGACGGCGAGAGGGTTCCCCTCGGCCTTCGCCTTGACCGTGTGCGCGGCGTCGTGCGCGGCATCCCCGGCTCGCCCTGCGACTCCCGATGCGGTGCCGCTCGCATCGTCCGCGGCGCCCATCACGCGCTCCTTGATGNNCCGAATTTCGTGCGCACCTTGTCCTTCTGGCGGTCCACGATCTTGCCGGGAGTGACCTTGTCGACCAGCGCGTCGGTGTCTTGGCCCAGGGAACGGCGCGTGCGCTCGATATCGGCTCGGATGGCATCCGGTGACTCGTTCATAAGTTCTCCTCATTTCTCTTGAGTGTCGGAATGAATTCCTGCAGGGTTTCCATCGTCTGCGGCGCGCCCTTGACTTTCTTGAGCTGCACCTTGCCGATGACGAACAGTACGGCGGCGATCACCGCCCAGATCGCGGCCACGATGACGCCCGACCACCCGCCGCCGACCAGGGTCGCCAGCGCTGCCCAGAGCGCGATCGAGAGGAAGAGCACCACCATGCTCCCGGCGTACGCCGCGCCGCCCAGCATGCCTGCTCCACGGCCGGTGTTCTTCGCCGATTCGCGGAGCTCGGCTTTCGCGAGGGCGAGCTCCTGGCGCATGAGCGTCGAGAGATCTCCGGTCACCTCGCTCAGCAGGTCACCGAGCGATTCGTTCGCTCCCCGTTCTTCAGAGGGGGTTGGGTCGGCCATCTGCGCCTCCTCCCGTGACGTCGCCGTGGCGCGAGGCTCCCGGCGCACCGGGCGCGGTTTTCGGGGCGCCGGGGCCCACTCCTGGAAGGGGAGATTCCGGCGCGACCGGAGCAGGGGGTGCCGGCTGACCAGATGCCGGCGCGACCGGGGCCGGGGGCGCTGCCGGAGGTGCAGCGGGAGCGACGGGGCGCGATACGGGTGCAGCCGGGCTCGAACCCGGAGCAGACGTGCTGGTGCTAGGACTGGTTACGGGGCGCGCCGGGGTCGTCCCGCCCGCGGGAGCGCTCGACTCGGACGAGGACTGCTCTTGCGCATTCGCAGCGAGAGCGCGGGTGAGGCGCCCCGCGAGGACGCCTGCGACCGCGGCGATACCGATGAAGGCGCCCGGCCGTCGGCGCGCGAACGCC
>NZ_DFQP01000102.1:0-18455 GCF_002377845.1 Microbacterium sp. UBA3486 | reverse complement strand
GAGCCGCGACTGCTGCTTGGAGGCTTCGTCGTTCAGCTCGCGAGTCGTCTGCGCGACGAGCTCGTGCAACTGCATCGATGCTTCCTCAGCGACGTTGCCGA
Organism: Microbacterium sp. UBA3486; assembly: GCF_002377845.1. Lineage (NCBI taxonomy): Bacteria > Bacillati > Actinomycetota > Actinomycetes > Micrococcales > Microbacteriaceae > Microbacterium > Microbacterium sp. UBA3486. Next base: position 18,354 of record NZ_DFQP01000102.1, on the reverse strand, counting down.
TCTCGTCCTTCGCGGTGTGGGCGACGTTGCTCGCACCCTCCTGCACCGTGTGGGCGAGTTCGCCGGCCTCCTCCTTGGCGGTGTCGACCGTGCCGGATGATGGTGTGCGATTCGGATTCGCGTTTCCGCTCCCGAGGAGCTCATTCTCATGGGACATGTTCTCTCCTTCCACGCCGGATCGTTGCCGGTGTGACACCGTTTGTAGTCGAAGGAATTCGAGAGGGGACGGGCCTTGCACGAGTGCCGATCATGTGCCATCCGCGCGTAATCAGGGGGAGTGAGTCAGGCGTCGCGATCCACGGGGATCAGCTCGACGGAGAGATCCGCGCCGTCGACGTCGGCGAGCATCATGGTGCACTGTGGCTGGCGGCGACGATCGGTCGGGGAACCCGGGTTGAGCAGGCGCATGCCGCCGGGTGAGACCGTGTCCCAAGGGATGTGCGAATGGCCGAAGACCAGCACGTCGGCGTCGGGGAATGCGGTGTCCGCCCGTTGCTCGCGCCCCGCTGCGGCACCGGTCTCGTGCACCATCGCGATGTCGAGCTTTTCGACGCGGATGTGCGCGACCTCGGGAAGCCGCGCGCGCAACTCCGGGCCGTCGTTGTTGCCCCACACGCCGACGAGCGAACGAGAGGAGGCCTGCAGCAGGTCGAGGGTCGCGGCATCCACCCAGTCGCCCGCGTGCAGCACGACGTCGGCCGTCGCCGCAGCCGCGAGCACCGCCCCTGGCATTCGCTTCGCCCGTTTCGGCAAGTGGGTATCGGCGATGATGAGCAGACGGGTGGGCATGCCACACTCTTATCGCGGGAGACGGGCCGGACGCAAGGCTCTGCCGTGATGCCGCACCGCATTCGACGATGGGCGCATGGCATTCCGGATCGCGATGCGTGCAGCCGAGACGCGCGACCTCCGACGCTGCTGCGACCGAGTGGCTGCACGAACACGCCTCAGGAAACACGAGTGAGAGGAAACACCATGTCACGTGACCAGTACACCTTCGTCAACCCTGCCGAACTGTACGCGGATATCAAGCCGCAGAAGCAGCACATGCCCGAACCGGGCCTCGACGCCGACCTCACCCCGAAGGCCGATCTCGGCGAGGAGAGCTACCGCGGAACCGGCCGCCTGCAGGGCCGCAAAGCCCTCATCACCGGTGGCGATTCGGGAATCGGTGCGGCGACCGCCATCGCCTTCGCGCGCGAGGGAGCCGACGTCGCGATCTCCTACTTGCCGGAGGAGGAGACCGATGCGCAGCGCATCGCAGGCATCCTCCGCGACGCCGGAGTCACGGTGGCGACGCTGCCCGGAGACCTGCGCGATGCCGAGTACTGCCGCACGCTCGTCGCCGATGCGGTGTCCCAGCTCGGCGGGCTCGACATCCTGGTGAACAACGGCGGCAAGCAGGTGTTCCAGGAGTCACTCGCCGACCTCAGCGATGAGCAGTTCGACGACACGTTCAAGACGAATGTGTACGCGATGTTCTGGATCACGAAGGCGGCCCTGCCTCATCTTGCTCCCGGGTCGACCATCATCAACACCACATCGATCCAGGCGTACTCGCCGGCTGCGATCCTCGTCGACTACGCGTCGACGAAGGCGACGATCAACGCATTCACGAAGGGGCTCGCGGCTCAGCTCGCCCCCAAGGGCATTCGCGTCAACGCGGTCGCGCCGGGGCCGATCTGGACGCCGCTGCAGCCGAGCGACGGCCAGCCGCAGGAGAAGATCGAGGAGTTCGGCGCAGAGACCCCGTTCGGCAGGATGGGCCAGCCTGCAGAGCTCGCGCCCGCATACGTCTTCCTCGCTTCGGCGGAGTCGAGCTATGTCGCGGGGGAGACGCTCAACGTCAACGGCGGCATGCCGACTCCGTGATGAGCGAGCGCGAGATGCAGGTGTTCCGTTCGACGCCCGGAATTCTCGTCGAGAGCATCTGGTGGGATGCCCGCACCGAGGAGGTCGTGTGGGTCGACATCGTGGCTGGATTGCTGCATCGCGGACGCCTCGACGGGGCGGTGGATGGCAGTGAGGATCGCGTGGTCCACCTGCTCCCACCGCTCTCGGCGGTGCAACCCGGCCCCGACGAGGGGTATGTCGCATCGCTCCGGGACTCCGTCGTGCTGCTCGACGCCGAAGGCGCAGTGGTTCGCGAGTTGGCGCGGCTGCGGCACCGTCGCGACGGGATGCGTCTGAACGAGGGAAAGGTCGATCCGTTCGGACGTTTCGTGGTCGGCGGGATGACCGTCATCGGTGATACGCCGGATGCGGATCTCTGGTCTGTCGCGCCGGACGGCGCGGTCACGGTACTCCGGGGCGGTTTCGGCATCACGAACGGCCTGGAATGGTCGGACGACGGGCGCACCAAGTACGTGACGGATACCTCGATCGAGACGGTCTATCGCGGCTCGTACGGCCCGGATGGCCTCCTCGGGGAGCTCGAGCCATTCGTGTCGGGGCGGCCCGGCGACGGCCTCGCGCTCGCCGCGGACGGGACGTTCTGGAATGCGCTCTACGGCGAGGGCGTGGTGGCGCGGTGGTCGGAAGCGGGAGAACTGATCGAGGAGGTCGCGATTCCTGTGCCGAATGTCACCTCGGTCGCCTTCGCCGGACCGGGTCTCGGTCGGGTCCTCGTCGGCACTGCGCGCGAGAACCTCACCGAAGCGCAGTTGCGGGCCGCTCCGGGTTCAGGAGCCATCTACATGTTCGACGGGGGAGCGCATGGAAGGCCGGTGCACGCGTTCGGCTCGGTGTGAGCGCTCTCGCGGGGAGAGCCCACCGCGTGACCGGCGCGTCAGGATCGATCGAAGCCGTCGAACTCGTAATCCCAGTCGGGGGCTCGCATCTCTTCATCGAGGAGCGGGCCTCCGGTCACCAGCTGCGGGAAGCTGGGATGCGTGCGCAGTTCTTCGGCGTGCTCTGAGAAGTCCGGCTGCTCCTCTCCCTCCCACTTGGCGGGGAGCGAGAGCACGTCGTTGCCGACTCCGATGACGAGGTCGGCGGTGCCCACCCGATCGTGATCGTCGGTCACGATCGGGATCCTCACCGCCTCGGCACGTCCGTTCTTCGCGACGGCGGCCGTGAGTTTGACCAGCGCCTCGGCGACGTCGTCAGTGGTGGTGACGGTTTCTCCAGCGTAGGTGATCGTTCTCATGGTGAGACTCTCGCATGCATTCGCGGTGTTGATTAGACGGTTGTGTTTTCGGGGGAGGGGCGGGTATACGCGGGAGTCGAGCGGAGGCCGCAGCACTGCGGGTAAAACGAAATCGATCCTGCCCGAATCCGTCCGGATGTGCCATGCTGCTTGCATGGGTTTTCTGATTCATGGCGGCAATGATTACGAGTTCGAGGATCGTCTCCTCACGCATTTGAAGACGGTCATCGGGCAGAAACTGGTGAAGCAGGAGAGCTTCTTCCTCAGCTGGTCGCGCACTCCGGACCAGGGCAGCGGACGCGTATCGGTGTGGCTCTCGCCGTACGTCACGGTCGCCTTCCGCTTCTCCGGCAGCAAGCGCCCCGAACTCAACATGACCTGGTTGAAGGCGCTGAACGCGCTTTCCAACACCCCGCGTGGGCTGATCGTCATCAGTGAGGAAGAGGCGGAGGCCTACGCGAAGAAGAACCCCGACCTGATGTGACCGCACGCTGATGGTTGCGGAGGTGCCGTGGACGCTGCTCGCATGTCTCGCGTATTCCGGCAACGTCTGCATCGGCACGGCGAGCCTGCGCGGCCGCAGTGTGCCGCGCTCATGGCACGGTCGCGTCTTCCTCGTCGCGCTCGCGCTCACCGCGATAGCCGCGGCGACCTCGTTCCCAGAGCACGGTGCTCGAGGCGCCGCTCTCATCGTCGCTCTGGTGCCACTCCTGACGCTGCCCTTCGTGGGGAGACCGGTGCGCCGCCGTCCCAGCACGCACATCATCATCGGATTGGTGGCCGCACCGTGCTTCGCGATTGCGCTGCTGCTCTGGGCGGTCGCCGCCTTCTGACACTGCACCGCGTGTAGGGTCCAGGAAGGAGTGAGAGGAAGGCGAGCATGGAGTTTCGCGATGTGCTGTTCAATCGGAGAACGACGAACGGACCGTTCCTCCCGGATCCGGTCTCAGAGGAGCATCAGCGTCTGCTGATCGCGGCCGCGGCCTCCGCGCCGTCGCAGTTCAACAGTCAGCCCTGGCGCTTCGTGGTGATCGAGGATCGCGACACCATCGAGACGATCGCGCGGGTGAGCGGAGAGTCGATGACCGCGGTCATCGGCGAGGGATCGTTCTTCACCCGCTACAAGCGGCACTTCCGATTCAGTGCGGAGGAGATGGCCGAGCATCGCTCCGGCATGTACTTCGACAAGCTGCCCGCACCTCTGCGCCCGTTCACGCGCGCGGTGTTCACGGCCTCGGGGCTCGCGATGATGCGGATGCTCAGGGTGCCGCAGACGCTCGGCGAGGAGAATCGCAAGCTGGTCGCGGGATCCCCGCTGATCTTCGGCGTGATGCTCGATCGGGCGGAGCGCGGGGCTCACCCGCTTGCAGACTTCTACTGCCAGTTCAGCATGGGGGCCGCCGTCGAGAACATCTGGCTGACGACCGTCGAGCTCGGCATGGGCATCCAGTTCATCTCGTTCCCGATGGAGGTGCCGGGCCGCTGGGACGAGATCGTGCAGCTGTTGCGGGTGCCGGACGATCTCGAACTCATGGCCGTCTACCGGCTGGGCTACCTGCCGCCGGAACAGCGTCGCCCCGCGATCGACTGGTCGAGCAGCCAGCGCAAGCTCGTGTCGCAGTACGTGTTCCGCGAGAACGGGGAGACGCCGCAGCAGGGGTGGGACGGCGCGCCTCCCACCGGCGACATCACTCCGGGTCCGCCGGCGTCAGGGGAGTGAGGTCTCGCAGCGCCGGACCCTCGAGGCGGGTGCCGTCCGGCGCGAAGCGCGAGGCGTGCAGCGGGCAGTCCCACGAACACTCGGCGTCGTTCCAGGCGAGCACGCCGCCCAGGTGCGTGCACACCGCGCTCACGGCGCGCGTCACACCGTCGACGGTGGAGACCGCGACCGGGCGCCCGGCGCGATTCGCCACCACGCCCTGGCCCTCGGCCGGTTGCGGCACCGGCGTGCGGCGGGGCTCCGCCTCAACCCAACCGGAAGCGAGCGCCGTCGCGACCTTGCCGCCCTCGACCGCACCGCGAGCGAGGTCGGCGGGCACGGTCAGACGCGTGCCGATCATGGTGATCCAGGTCGGGCGGTCGCGTCGGGGCGTGCCCAGGATCTCGGAGGTGAGGCGCTGCGCGGCGGCGGGGGCGTTCGACAGCCCCCACTTCCCGTAGCCCGTCGCGAAGCGGATGCGGCCGAGGCCGCGCGGCATCGCCCCCACGAACGGGATCAGGTCGTGCGACTCGTAGTCCTGCGCCGACCAGCGGTGCGTCTCCTCCGCGCCGGGGAAGTGCAGCTGCGTCCAGGCGACGAGGTCCTCCACCGCGGCCCTCTCGCCGCCGGATCGGCCGACCGGGTGCCCGTTGCCGCCCACGATCAGTCGGGCGCCACCACCGGGGCCGTCCGCGACGGTCACCGGGCGGATGGAGCGCGTCGGTCCGTCGACCGAGAGGAATGTGCCCTCCGGAACGCCGTCCGGCACGCGGAAGGACACGCAGTACGACCGGAGCCCCCGCGTCTTGGCGAAGTACAGACCTCGGTCGGTGATCGGCGTGCCCGTCGCGAGCACGATGTGGTCGGCGAAGAGCGGCCCGTGCGCGGTGTCGACGCGACCGGCCAGTGCGTGGGTTCCCGTCGCGCGAACGCCGGTGTGGAGCGTGCCGCCGCCGGTGAGAAGCTCCTCGGTGAGGGCGAGGCAAACGGCCACGGGGTCGATCGCGACCTGCTCGTCGAGCGCCACGGCGGCGGCCACCGGGAACGGGGTCGCGGGGAGTGAGGTGGGCGACGCCAATCGCGTCGGCAATCCGGCTTCCCGAGCCGCGGAGTGCTGCTCGTCGACCGTGTCGATGCCGGAAGGGCCCTGCGCGTACGAGTGGTCGGTGTGTCGTGTGAAGGGGACTCCTGCGAGCTCGGCGAATGCGAGCAGCCATTCCATGCCCGAGCGGTTGGCGTCCACGTAGGCGCGCACGAGCGCAGCCGGATGATGGCGCCGGATCGTCGCGAGCTGGCCACCCTGCAGCAGGGAGAGCTTGCCCGTGTTGGCCCCCGTCGCGAGCTCGGCGACCTCGCCCGCCTCGATCACGGCCACGTCGAGCCCGGCTCTGGTGAGCATCACCGCCGTGGAGAGACCGGTGATCCCGGCGCCGACGATGACGACGTCGTGGTGCGCGCCGGGTTCGAAGGGGGATCCGACGGGCAGGGTGCGGTCGAGCTTCCACAGGGGATTCATGTCGTCAGTCAACGCCCTTCGCGTCCTGGTATCCACCGCCTTGACATCCGCAGGGGCCGCTGCCATCCGGCGAACGCCGCGCTGCTCGGCGACTACAGTGGCGGACGTGAACCTCCGCCGCATCCTGCTCGTCGCCGCCGGCGGCACGGTGGGTACGGCCGCGCGGCTCGGCCTCGGCCTCGCGCTCCCGGATGGGGGCGGAATCCCCGTCGCGGTGCTCATCGCCAACGTCGTCGGGGCCCTGCTGATCGGCGTGCTGGCGGCCCGCCTGCCCGCATCGGCCGACCTGCGGCTGACGCTCGGCACCGGAGTGCTCGGCGGATTCACGACCTACAGCGCGTTCATGACCGGCACTGTCGCCCTGTGGGCTGACGTGCCTGCTCTCGCCGCCGCCTACGCGGTGGGCAGCCTCGTTCTCGGGCTCGGTGCGGCAGCTCTCGGGCTGCGTCTCGGCCGGCCCCGGACGGGACGGGCATCATGAGCCCGCTGCTGTTCCTCGGTGCCGCGCTCGCCGGAGGGGTCGGCGCGGTGCTGCGCTACCTCGCCGATCTCGGCGTCGCCCGTCTCGCGGGTCGTCGGTTCCCCTGGGGCATCCTGCTGGTGAACCTCACGGGCTCGTTCGCGCTCGGACTGGTCACCACCGCCCTGCCGGATGCCGCCTTCCTTCTCGGCGCCGGGCTGTTGGGCGGCTACACGACCTTCAGCACGGCGATGCTCGACACGGTGGCCCTGTGGCGCGACGGCGAGCGCCCCGCGTCGACGTTCAATGCGATCGGGATGCTGCTGCTCGGTCTGCTCGCCGCGGGCCTCGGTCTCGCCCTCGGTTCAGCCCTGTAATCGAGGGTTGCGGGGTGCGGCCCCCTCGGGCTACTCTCCTTGCTAATCGATTAACGCTAAACGATTAACATCCGTTTCTGCACTCGTGCACCTGTCGAAGGAGACACCGATGCCCCGTACGACCCGCCGCGCTCTCGGCGCCCTCGCCGCGTCAGCGGTCGCTGTCCTCGCCCTCAGCGCCTGCTCCTCCTCCTCGACGGGCGGCGGCAGCGCCGACGGCGAGGTCACCCTCAGCTATGCCATCTGGGACGAGAACCAGAAACCGGCGATGGAAGACATCGCCGCTGCCTTCACGAAGGAGAACCCGAACGTCACGATCGACATCCAGGTCACGCCGTACAAGGAGTACTTCACGAAGCTGCAGACGGCGGCATCCGGCGGTTCGGCGGCCGACGTCTTCTGGATGAACGGCCCGAACTTCCAGCTCTACGCGTCGAACGGGCAGCTCGCTCCTCTCGATGACGGTGGCCTCGACGCCGCGGACTATCCGCAGGGCCTCATCGACCTCTACACCTACGACGGCAAGCTCTACGGCGCCCCGAAGGACTTCGACACCGTCGCCCTCTGGTACAACAAGGCGCTCTTCGACGCGGCGGGTGTGGAGTACCCCTCCGCGGACTGGACCTGGGACGACTTCACCGCGGCCGCCGCGAAGCTCACCGATCCCGCGAAGGGCCAGTTCGGGGTCGCCGCCAGCCAGTACGGCCAGGAGAACTTCTACAACTCGATCGCCCAGGCCGGTGGTGAGGTGATCTCCGCCGACGGGACGAAGAGCGGATACGGCTCGCCCGAAGCGCTCGCCGGCATCGAGCTGTGGACCGACCTGATCGCGGCGGGCTCCTCGCCCACGGCGCAGCAGATGACCGACACCAACCCCGAGGACTTCTTCCTCTCCGGCAAGGTCGCCATGTTCCAGAACGGATCCTGGGCGGCCATCGCTTACGCGGACAACGCCGACATCGGCGGCAGCGTCGATGTGGCCCCGCTCCCCGCCGGAGCAGAGGGCAACCAGAGCGTGATCCACGGTGTCGGCAACGTCGCCAACGCGAAGAGCGCACACCTCGCCGAGGCCAAGGCGTTCGCCGAGTTCGCCTCCGGAGAGCAGGCGGCGAAGATCCAGGCCGAGACCGGCACCGTGATCCCCGCGTTCGAGGGCACGCAGCAGGCGTGGGTCGACGCTCTGCCCCAGTACGACCTTCAGGTCTACATCGACGCGCTCGAGAACGCCGTGCCGTACCCGGCCTCGAAGAACACCTCCGCCTGGACGAGCATCGAGAGCGAGGTGCTCTCGCAGGTGTGGTCGGGCGCGGTGTCCCCGAAGGACGGCCTCCAGGATCTCGCCGACCAGATGCAGGCGGCACTGGACGCCGAGCAGGAGTGACCGCATGACCGTCATCGCGCCGCGCGCGGTCGAGACGGCGGAGCGGGTGCCGGAGCCGCAGAGCCCCGGCACCCCCCCCCCCGGCNNGCAGCCACCCGCCGCCGCCGACGGAGTCCGGGAGCGTCCCCCTGGTGGGCGCTGGTCTTCCTCGGCCCGACCACCCTCGGGATCGCCGCGTTCTATCTCTGGCCGACCGTCCGCACCCTCATCATCTCGTTCACCAAGTCAGGCCCGTTCGGCGGGGCCGAGTGGGTGGGAATCGAGAACTACACGCGCCTGTTCCAGGACCCCGAGCTGATCGGAGCCCTCCGCAACACCGCGATCTACACGATCATCGCCCTCATCGGCATTCCCCTCGCGGTCGGCATCGCCGCGCTGCTGAACACCGCCGGCCTCAAGGGGCGCAGCGCCTACCGCACGCTGTACTTCATCCCCGTCGTCACCATGCCGGCAGCCATCGCGCTGGTGTGGCGCATGATCTACAACGGCGACTACGGAGTGCTCAATGCGGCCCTCGGTGCCGTCGGGATCGAGGGCCGCAGCTGGCTCACCGACCCGAACACCGCGCTGGTCGCGATCGCCGTCGTGGGCATCTGGGCGGGGCTCGGCACCAACATCGTCATCTTCCTCGCCGGACTCCAGGGCATCCCCGACACGATCATGGAGGCGGCCGACCTCGACGGCGCGGGCCCGGTGCGCAAGTTCTTCTCGATCACGATCCCGCTGCTGTCGCCGTCGATCTTCTTCGTCAGCGTGATCAGTGTGATCGGCGCGCTGCAGGTGTTCGACCTCATCTACATGATGCTCGGCCGCAGCAACCCCGCGATGCCGAACACCCGCACCGTCGTCTATCTCTTCTATGAGGCGGGCTTCCTCGACAACGACCGCGGCTATGCGGCCGCCATCGCCTTCCTCCTGCTCGTGATCATCCTGATCCTCACGATCGTGCAGTTCCGTCTGCAGAAGAAGTGGGTGCACTATGAGTGACGTCTCGCTCGACACACGCGCCGTGGTCGGCGCCCCCGCGGGCCGCTCCGGAACCCGGGCGGGGAAGCCGCGGAACCGCGGCCTCTGGATCGTGCACCTCGTGCTGATCCTCGGCGCGGTGCTGATGGTCTTCCCGTTCGTCTGGCAGCTGCTGACCTCGTTCAAGACGCTGTCCGACTCGGTGCAGGTGCCGCCGTCGTTCCTGCCGCGCGAGTGGGTGTTCACGAACTTCGCCGAGGTGTTCGACTCGATGCCGTTCGGACAGATGTTCCTGAACTCCGTGTGGCTCACGGTCGGGCGCACGGTCGGCCAGGTGGTGCTGTGCACCATGGCGGGCTACGCGTTCGCACGCATCCCGTTCCCCGGCCGCAACGCCCTGTTCGTCGTGTTCCTCTCGGTGCTCATGGTGCCGTCGCAGCTGTACCTGCTGCCGCAGTACGAGATCATCCAGTCGCTGGGCTGGCTCAACACGCTGCAGGCGCTCATCGTGCCGGGCATCTTCAGCGCCTTCGGCACCTTCCTGATGCGGCAGTTCTTCATGTCCATGCCGGCCGAGCTGGAAGAGGCCGCGCGCATCGACGGCGCGAATCCGTGGCAGACCTTCTGGCGGATCATGGTTCCGCTCGCGAAGCCTGGCATCATCGCACTTGTGGTGTTCACCGTGCTGTGGTCCTGGAACGATCTGCTCTGGCCGTTGATCGTGACGACCGACCCCGCGAAGATGCCGCTGTCGGTCGGGCTCTCGCAGCTGGTCGGCATCCACGGCACCGACTACCCGGTGCTGATGGCCGGCGCGCTGCTGGCGACGCTGCCGATGCTGGTGACCTTCATGATCCTGCAGCGGCAGTTCATCCAGGGCATCGCGTTCGGCGGATCGAAGGGCTGAGACATGGCGAAGAGCGAGCACCAGGCGCCCCGGCGCCCGACACTGCGCATGGTGGCCGAACGGGCCGGGGTGTCGACGGCGACCGTGTCGTATGTGTTCTCCGGACGCGCAGGGGCGGCGTCGGGCGCCGGCGTCGCCGAAGCCACGGCCGCACGCGTGCTGGCCGCAGCCGATGAGCTGAACTACCGCCCGAACAGTGCAGCGCGGGCGATCCGCACCGGACGCAGCGGCATGGTGCAGCTGTCGCTGCACATGCTGAGCGACCCGTGGTCGTTGGCGGTCGCCGACGCGGTGAACGCCGAGGCGAACAAGCACGGGCTCACCACGCTGATCCTCGCCGACGGCGATTGGCACGCGGCCCTCGACCGGGTCGAGAGCGACGTGGCGTACCTCGACGGCGTCGGCCTCGACGACGAGGCGCGGCAGAACCTCGACGACCTCGTGCGTCGCGGTCAGCGTCTCGTGGTGTTCTCCGAACATCTCGAACCCGAGGGCTTCGATGTGATCCGCTCGGATGCGATCCCCGGCTGCGAGATCGCGATGGACCATCTGCTGGAGCGGCACACCAGGATCGGATGCATCGCCGCGGAGGGCGCCGTGCGCCTCGCCGGCACGCAGATCACGCGCTACACGCCCTATGTCGAGAAGATGGCGGCCGCCGGCATCGAACCGGACCCGAGCTGGACGGTGACGTATGCCGACACCCAGGCGAGCGCCTTCACCGCCGCGGTGGAGCTGCTGTCGGGGGAGAACCGACCGCGAGCGGTGTACGCCACCACCGACTTCGCCGCGATCGCCGCGATCAACGCCGCGCACATGCTCGGCCTCCGGGTGCCGCACGACGTCGCGGTGGTGGGCGTGGGCAACACCCCGGACGCCCGCCTGATCGCGCCCACGCTCACGACCGTCGGTCCCACCGACTTCTACGAGCGGCAGGCGCGCATCATCGTCGACCGCGCCCTCGAGACCGAACCCACCCCCGGGCGCCTGCATGACTTCGCATGGGCGCTCTTCCCCGGCGGATCGACCGACCTCGACGCCCCCGCACCGCGGGCTCGTTGACCTCGGCATCCTGCACAGACTCATCACACAGAAGGACCATCGTGGATCTCCAGATCGGCATCATCGGCTTCGGCGCGCGCTCGACCCTCCAGGAAGAGGTGCATCGCCCGGGACACGGCTCGCGCATCAGCGCCGTGTGCGACCTCGCACCGCGCGCTCGCGACGACGCCCGCGCTCTCGTGCCGGATGCGCTCGTCACCGACTCTCTCGACGAGCTGCTGGCCTCCGGCGTCGACGCCGTCATGGTGCTCACCCCCGACGACACGCACGCCGCGCTCAGCATCCGGGCCCTCGAAGCCGGAGTTCCGGTGTTCTGTGAGAAGCCCCTGGCGATCGACCTCGCCGACGCCGACGCGATGCTCGAGACCGCACGCCGCACCGGCACCGGGCTCTACATCGGGCACAACATGCGTCACATGCCCGTGATCACGCTGATGCGCGGTCTGATCCAGAGCGGACGCATCGGCCAGGTCAAGGCCGTCTGGGTGCGGCACTTCGTCGGTCACGGCGGCGACTTCTACTTCAAGGACTGGCACGCCGATCGCCGACGCACGACGGGACTGCTGCTGCAGAAGGGCGCCCACGACATCGACATCATCCACTGGCTCGCCGGCGCCTACAGCGAGCGGGTCTCAGCGATGGGCGCGCTGAGCGTGTACGGCGACATCACCGATCGGCGTGACCGCACCGGGGAGCGGATGCCGGACTGGTTCAGCATGGACAACTGGCCGCCGACCGCGCTGACGGGACTGCACCCGGTGGTGGACGTCGAGGACATCTCGATGGTGAACATGCAGCTGGAGGGCGGGATCTTCGCGTCGTACCAGCAATGCCACTTCACACCGGATTACTGGCGCAATTACACCGTGATCGGCACCGAGGGTCGCATCGAGAACTTCGGCGATGTCGCCGGCAGCGAGGTCAAGCTGTGGAATCGTCGTCATGCCGGAGCGGCGGCGGCCGACGAGACCTTCATCGTCCCGGAGGTGCCCGACGCGGGTCACGACGGTGCGGACGCCCTGCTCGTCGCGGAGTTCCTGCGCTTCGTGCGCCACGGCGGACTCACCGAGACGTCGCCCGTCGCGGCGCGCGAGGCCGTCGCCGCCGGCATCCTCGCCACCGCGTCGCTGCGGGGTGACGGCTCCGCGATCGAGATCCCGCCGCTGGATCCCGAGCTCGTCGCCTACTTCGAGCGCGGGCAGGTCGAGGCCGCGCTGGTATGAGTGCACCGCGGCCCTCGCGGTGCTGGGATCGGGGTAATACGTGCCCGCCTACCTGGTGCGGCACCGCATCATCCTGACCGCCGGCCCTGCGTTCGCCGCCGACACCTTGGAGGTCTACGACTCCGTGCGGAGCGAGGGCGAGGTCCGTTCCCAGCATCTTCACAATCCTGAAATGTACAAACGTACATGTACGGATGTCCAAGGGGGCGGGATGAGGCAAGGGGAGCGTCGGCGACGTGACCCTGAGGCGCGCCGTCGGGAGATCGTGACCGCGACGGCCGAGCTCATCGTCGAGGTGGGCGCCGACGCCGTCACACACCGCATGGTGGCCGCGCGTGCCGGGGTGCCTCTCGGGGCGACGACGCAGTACTTCGACACCCTCGACGACCTCAGGGCCGCGGCCTTCCGTGCGCTCGCCGAAGAGGTCGACGCACGTCTCGACGGCGTGCGGCAGACCCTCGCCGAACGCGGTGACAGCCCCGACGTGATCGCCGCCCTCGTGTTCGAGAGCATGGACGACCACCATGCCGTGCAGGCCGACCGCGCCGTGGTCACCGCCGCCGTGCACGACCCCCGCCTGCGGGATCTCGCCCGCCATCTGTCGGACCGCCTGGTCGACCTGCTCACGCCGACCTATGGCGAAGACCGTGCCAGAGCGGCGATGATCTTCATCGACGGCGTCATGTGGAGCACGCAGATCCGCGACGACCGTCTTGCCCAGTCCTTCATCGAGTCCGCACTGGCGCGGATCCTCGGAGACGACGTCTCCACCCCTTCCGCAGCGACAGCCATACCCTGACACCGAGGAAACCGCCTTGTCGAAACTCGCCATCCTGAGCCTGAAGAACCGCGCGCTCATCGCCCTCATCACCATCGTCGCGGCGGTGTTCGGCGGGCTCGCGCTCACGAATCTCAAGCAGGAACTCATCCCCTCGCTCGAGCTGCCGGCACTCGTCGTCATGACGACCTACCCCGGCGCATCGCCCGAGGTCGTCGAGAACGACGTGTCCACCCCGGTGGAAGCGGCGATCCAGGGCGTGCCCGGCCTGGAGTCGACGACGGCGACCAGCACGACGAACGCGTCGATCGTGCAGGCGATGTTCTCCTACGGCACGAACCTCGCCACGGCCGAGCAGAAGATCCAGCAGGCGATCAACCGCATCTCGTCGCAGCTGCCGGAGGATGTGACGCCCCAGGTGCTGTCGGTCTCCATCGACGACTTCCCCGTGATCCAGGTGGCCGTCACCGGGTTCGAGGACGCGGACAACGCCCAGGCCCAGCTCGAATCCGTCGCGATCCCCGAACTCGAGGACGTCGACGGCGTCAACGCGGCCGAGATCGTGGGCGGGGTCGGTCAGCGCATCAGCATCACGCCCGACGTGGCGAAGCTCGCTGCCGCGGGCCAGAGCACGTCGGCGATCAATGATGCACTCGACCAGAACGGCACGCTGTTCCCCGGCGGCGACATCACCGAGAACGGTCAGACGCTGACGGTGCAGACCGGGGCGAAGATCACCTCGGTCGAGGAGATCGCCGCCCTTCCGCTGGTGGGCAGCGACGTCACGATCGGCGACGTCGCGACGGTCGTGCAGGAGTCCGACCCCGTCACCTCCATCTCCCGTGTCGACGGCAAGGATGCGCTGTCGATCTCCATCACCAAGCTCCCCGCGGCGAACACCGTGGAGGTGTCCAACGGCGTGATCGCCGCGCTCGACACGATCGGCGACGCCTTCCCGGACGCGACCTTCACGGTGATCTTCGACCAGGCGCCGTTCATCGTGCAGTCGATCGAGACGCTCGCCACCGAGGGAATGCTCGGCCTGGTGTTCGCGGTGCTCGTGATCCTCGTCTTCCTGATGTCCGTGCGCTCCACCCTCGTCACCGCGATCTCGATCCCCACCAGCGTGCTCATCACCTTCATCGGGCTGCAGGCGTTCGGCTACTCGCTGAACGTGCTCACCCTCGGTGCGCTCACTATCGCGATCGGTCGCGTGGTCGACGACTCCATCGTCGTGATCGAGAACATCAAACGTCACTACGTGGGCGATGCCGACAAGGGTGATGCGATCCGCCTCGCGGTGCGCGAGGTCGCGATGGCGATCACGGCGTCCACCATCACGACCGTGGCGGTCTTCCTGCCGATCGTCTTCGTCGGCGACATGGTCGGCGAGCTGTTCCGGCCGTTCGCGATGACGGTGACGATCGCGATGGTCGCCTCGCTCCTGGTCGCCCTGACGATCGTGCCGGTGCTCGCCTACTGGTTCCTCAAGCCGGGCAAGCCGTTGCTCGACGAGCACGGCGATGCGATCGACCCAGAGCACCCGGACGCGCCGCCGACGTGGCTGCAGCGCCAGTACCGGCCGATCCTGGGCTGGACGCTCAAGCACTCCGGTGTCACGGTGATCCTCGCGGTCGTCGTGCTTGGCGCCACGCTCGCCGCAGCGCCGCTGATGAAGGTCAACTTCCTCGGCGACTCCGGCCAGAACACCATGACGATCACGCAGGACCTCGGCCCGACGGCGAGCCTCGAGGCCAAGTCGGATGCGGCGGTGGCGGTCGAAGACGCCCTGCTCGACATCGACGGCATCGAGCACGTACAGGCCTCGATCGGCACCAGTGGTTCGGCGCTCAGCGACGCCTTCTCGGGCGGTGCGGGCGTCACGTACTCGGTGCTCACCGACTCGAACGCCGATCAGGAGAAGCTCCGCGCGGATGTGCAGGATGCGATCGACGGCCTCGGTGACGATGTCGGGGATGTCGCGGTCTCGGCCTCGGCCGGCTTCGGATCGAGCGACATCGAGATCACGGTCAGCGCCTCGAGCTCGGACGACCTCCAGACGGCGACCACCGCGCTGGTCAAGGAACTCGACGGGAAGGACGGCGTCGGCCAGGTGAGCGACAACCTCGCCGCGTCGCTGCCGTACATCGCCGTCGTGGTCGACCGGGAAGCCGCCGCCCAGCGTGGACTCTCCGAGGTCGCGGTCGGTGCCATCGTCTCGGGCACCATGCGCCCGCAGCAGGCGGGATCCGTCGAGATCGACGACACCGCGCTGACGGTCTACATCGTGACCCCGAACCCGCCGACCACGGTCGACGCGCTCAAGCAGCTCACCATCCCGACGCCCGGCGGCGTCGTGCAGCTGCAGGACATCGCGACCGTCGAGCAGCAGAACGGACCCACCTCGATCACCACGGAGCAGGGCCGTCGTACCGCGACGATCACCGTGCCGCCGGCGTCCGACAACCTCGCCACGGCCACGCAGTCCGTGAACACCGCGCTCGCGGCGGTCGACCTGCCCGACGGTGCATCCGCCGAAGTGGGCGGTGTCGCGTCGCAGCAGGCCGACTCGTTCTCGCAGCTGGGGCTGGCGATGCTCGCGGCGATCCTGATCGTCTATGTGGTCATGGTCGCGACCTTCAAGTCGCTGCGCCAGCCGCTGCTGCTGCTCATCTCGGTGCCGTTCGCGGCGACCGGGGCGATCCTGCTGCAGATCATCACGGGTGTGCCGCTCGGCGTCGCGTCGTTGATCGGCGTGCTGATGCTCATCGGCATCGTGGTGACGAATGCGATCGTGCTCGTCGACCTCGTGAACCAGTACCGGGAGAAGGGTCTGTCGACCATCGAGGCGGTGAAGGCCGGTGGTGAGAAGCGTCTGCGACCGATCCTGATGACCGCACTCGCCACCATCCTCGCCCTCACTCCGATGGCCCTCGGCATCACGGGTCACGGCGGCTTCATCTCGCAGCCGCTCGCGATCGTCGTGATCGGCGGTCTGATCTCGTCGACGGTGCTGACGCTGATCGTGCTGCCCACGCTCTACAACCTCGTCGAGGGGGCCAAGGAGCGACGCGCAGCGCGCAAGGCGGGAGGAACGGATGCCGGAGGAACCTCGGCTCCGGATGCTCCTGTCGGCCCGGATGCATCCGGTGCCGCCGTGGCGTCGGCTCAGCCGGTGCTGATCGATGCCTCCGGCCTGCCGCACGCGCCGCAGCTCACCCGCCGCGAGCTGCGAGAGCGCGGGGAGTAGCGCCTTCTCGGCGCCGCCCGGCCGAAACGGAGATCATGTGCGCTGCGGCCGGCGAGTCACCATCCGACTCGCCGGCGCGGCGTCATTCGCTCTCTGTTCTCGTCGGGGAGTTCGCGGCGAGCCGCGTCGAGTCAGCTCAGAGTGATGCCCCAGTGCAGGGTCCAGGTCTCATCGGGGGCGAGCCGGCGGATGCCGAGGCCGCTGTTCAGGGCGTCGGCCGGTGCGGTCATCGGCTCGATCGCGACCGCGAGGCTCTGACCGGGATAAGCGGGTGTCGTGTACACCTGCACGTAGTCGAAACCCTCGCCCTGCCAGAGCGTCACGCGGCGACCGTCCGGCGCGGTGAGCGAATGGCGCACGCGTCGGTCGGGATCACGGGCGAGATCCGTGAAGCCGGTGTCGAGGGTGACGTCTCCCAGTCGGACGCCCTCGCGCAGAGCGGCATCGGCCGGTCGGGTGCCGGTGGGGAGCATCCTGTCGTCGGTGTCGAACGCCGTCTCCGCGGGGATCCGCAGCACGAGGTTATGCGGGTCCACGTCGCCGATCGTCACGAACGGGTGGGTGCCGAGGGCCGTGGGCGCGGACGTGGTCGACCGGTTGGTGAGCGTGTGCGACACGTCGATGCCGTCGGGCGTGAGCGCGTACTCCACTGTCGTCTCGATCAGGTACGGGTATCCCGTCTGCGGGACGACGGTCGCACGCAGCACGGCTTCGCTCTCGGTGTGCGAGACCTCGTAGGCGGTGAAGCGCAACAGGCCGTGGCTCGCGTTGTTCAGCTTCGGCTCGGTGATCGCGAGCCTCCGTGCGGTGCCGTCGTCGTCCCACTCTCCGTCGCGCACCCGGTTCGGCCAGGGGACGAGGACCACGCCGGAACAGGCCGGCGTGGGCAGCTCGAGAGGATACGGCGGTACGAGGTCGACATCGTCGATGCGCAGCGAACGCAGGGAGGCGCCGACCTGTGCGATCTGTGCGGTCACCCCGCCGCGTCGAAGGCTGATCTGGGCGCCGGTGGGGGAAGCGGTACTCACCTCGTCATCGTACGGCCACGATCGGGTCGGCGGTCTCTCAGGAGCGTCGGCTACACTTGGGCGGTCGGCTTCGGACACCCGCGCGTTGGCGCGGACGTTTTATGTGTGTGAAGTGTGAGTCCAGGGGCCGATGGTGAGCGTCGCTCGACGCTAATCAACCATCACATGAATGGCCCCGGCCGCTGACAGTCCGGAACCCCGCTGGTCGAGTTCGACCAGGCGCAGGGTGCTCGCGCGTGCGCGCGGCGCTGTTCTCGTGCGAGAACACAGAAAGACACCGCAATGCCGAAGAACAAGAAGCCCCGCGGCGGACGTCCGTCCGCGAACTTCGAACCGCGCTACGGCGCGAAGAAGACCTCTTTCCACGACCGTCACAACGGCGGCCCCGCCCGTGACGGCGCACGCGATGAGCGCGGCGGACGAGCGGATGCCGGCGACCGTCGCACCGCTGCATCCGCGGGAGGGTACGACCGTCGCCCCGGCAGCCGCAGCGCCGGCCACCGCGGCTACCGTCCGGCTGAAGCCGAGTCGGGTGCGCCCAAGCAGCGCTGGGGTGCGT
>NZ_DFQP01000036.1:1232-42993 GCF_002377845.1 Microbacterium sp. UBA3486 | reverse complement strand
GCAGGCTCAGGTGCCGGCGCAGGCGCGGGCGCAGGCGCCTCGCTCGGCACCGGCGGCGCGAGCTGCACCGACACGGGTTCGGTAGGGATCCGCGGCGAGGGCGGCATCTGCGCCAGCACGACGCTTCCGACCGCGAAGGCGACCGGGATCGCGATCAGGGCGCCGGTGACGAGAAGGCGTCGTGGAGTGGACATGACCCCATGATGCCCGTCGATCATGATGGGCAGATGAGCCGTGGATGAAGATCCCTTCATCCGGATACGCTCAGGCCCGCTTGCGCCCTCTGACCGCCTTGATCGCCATCTGCACCGCGATCACGACCAGATATGCCGCGAACAGCATGTTGCCGAGAGTCGGATCGACGATCGTCGCCAACCATGCCCCGAGCGCCGTCGTCGTGCAGGCGGAGACGCCGATGAGCAGCGCGGCGAGCAGATCGACGTTGCGGTTGCGGAGGTTTCCCACGGTGCCCGAGATCGCCGTCGGGATCATCATGAGCAGCGACGTGCCCTTGGCGACCAGGTCGCTGGTGCCGAACGCCAGCATCAGCACGGGCACGACGATCACGCCGCCGCCGACGCCGATGAGCCCGGCGAGGATGCCGGTGCCGATGCCCACGCCGACGAGGGCGATACCTGTCAGCCAGGACAGTTCGAACGCGGCATCGCGCGAGGGGATGACCAGGAAGAGGCTCACGATCACGACCAGCAGGAAGCCGACGAAGCCCCAGCGCAGGGCGGTCTGCGAGATGCGCGGCAGCAGCCGTGTGCCGATCTGCGCACCCACCACGGCGCCGGCGGCGAGGATGATCGCGGGGATCCAGGCGACAGACCCGGTCGTGGCGTAGGAGATGACGCCGACGCTCGCCGTCGGCACGATCGCCGCGAGGGATGTCCCTGCCGCGAGGCGCTGATCGAAGTGCAGCAGGAGCACGAGAAGCGGAACGATGACCGTGCCACCGCCCACGCCGAAGAGTCCGGAGAGGAGGCCGGCGAGAAGGCCGATGCCGATGAACGCCGCATAGGCGCGAGGCCCTCGTGCGGGGGCCTGTACGTCACTCACCGGATCAGCCTACTCGCGGCCTCCTCCCCTCTCGAACCCGCGTCGCGGATCAGACCTCGGAGTCCGCCCTGATCGGCACCGCGATCGACGCGGTCAGCGCCTGCTCGTACCGGCGCTGGCGACGCCGCAACCAGAGTCCGCCGACGATCAGCAGGGCGAGCACCCCGTAGGCGATCGCCGCGAACGGCTGCATGACGAGCGTGCTCAGATCCCCCTGGCTCAGCTGCAGCGCCTTGCGCAGCTGCTCCTCGGCCATCGGCCCCAGGATCATGCCGACCACGAGCGGCGCGACCGGATAGCCGTACCGGCGCATGAAGTAGCCGAGGATGCCGACGATCAGCAGGATCACGATGTCCGACGGCGAACTGTGCAGTGCGTATGCCCCGAACACTGCGAACAGAAGGATGCCCGCGTACAGATACGGCCGCGGGATCTGCAGCAGCTTCACCCACATGCCCACGAGCGGCAGGTTGAGCACGATCAGGATCACGTTGCCGATGTAGAGGCTCGCGATGAGCGCCCACACCAGGTTCGACTGGCTCTCGAACAGCAGCGGTCCCGGTTGAATGCCGTACGACTGGAACGCCGTGAGGATGATCGCCGCAGTCGCCGTCGTCGGCAGGCCCAGCGTGAGCAGGGGCACCAGCACTCCGGCGGCCGCGGCGTTGTTCGCCGACTCCGGACCGGCGACGCCCTCGATCGCACCGCGTCCGAACTCGTCGCGGTGCTTCGACAGCTTGCGCTCGGTCGCATACGACAGGAACGTGGCGACGTCCGCGCCGCCGGCGGGGATCGTGCCGATCGGGAAGCCGATCGCCGTGCCGCGCAGCCACGGCTTCCAGGACCTCCGCCAGTCGGACCTCGTCATCCACGAGCGCCACCCGCGAGTCACGGGGATCACGTCGACCCCGCCGTGCCGCAACCGGGCGGCGATGTAGAACGTCTCCCCGACCGCGAACAGGCCGACGGCGACCAGCACGATGTCGACGCCGTCGGACAGCGCCGGGAGCCCCAGCGTGTAGCGCTGCTGGCCGGAGAGCCAATCGGTGCCGACCAGCCCGAGGAACAGGCCGACGCCGAGCGAGAGCATGCCGCGCCAGATCGAGCTGCCGATCAGCGCGCCGACCGTGATGAACGCGATGACGATGAGGGCCACGTAGTCGGCGGGCCCGAGGTTCACGGCGAACTGCGCGAGCAGCGGTGCGAGCAGCGTGAGGCCCAGCGTCGCCAGGGTGCCGGCGATGAAGGACCCGATGGCGGCGGTGGCGAGCGCGGCAGCGCCCCGCCCCATCCTGGCCATCTTGTTGCCCTCGATCGCTGTGACTATCGAGGCCGACTCCCCCGGTGTGTTCAGGAGGATGCTCGTCGTCGAGCCGCCGTACATGCCGCCGTAGTAGATGCCCGCGAACGTGATCAACGCCGCTGCGGGGTCGAGCGTGTAGGTGAGGGGAAGCAGCAGCGCCACCGTCATCGCGGGGCCGATGCCCGGGAGCACACCGACCGCGGTGCCGACGAAGACGCCGAGGAAGGCGAAGGCGAGGTACTGCGGCTGCAGCGCGGTCGCGAAGCCCTCCAGGAGCAGGGTCCAACTGTCCATCAGAACATCCTTCCGAGCCAGCCGAGAGCAGGGCCCCAGGGCAGCGACAGGCCGAGCAGACCGCCGAAGACGACCTGGATCACGAGCGCGACCACGATGCCGATCAGGAACGCCATCCACCACCGCTTGGCGGCGAGCGACCACGCGACCCCGCCGAACAGCAGAGCGGCCGCCGGCGCCCACCCCAGCGGCTCGATCAGGAGCAGGTGCGCGACGACGAGACCGGCCAGCTTGGCGAGGGTGACCCAGTCGGTCGGCAGGCTCTCATCGATGTCCTCCGCCTCCTCCGCACCGCCGCGCTCCCCGCGCAGCACGCCGATGAGAACGGCGACGGCCGAGGCGAGCAGGATGACCGAGACGAAGATCGGGAAGACCGTCGGACCGGCCTTCATCCCGACGGGGACGTGGATCAGGAAGATGCCGACGACGGCGAAGACGCCGAGCGCGACCATGATTCCGGCGAACACGAGCTCGCCGAGGGGGACGGAGGGAGAGCGGCGTGCGGGTCGACCATCGTGGTCGACCCGCACCCCCTGCTCCTCGGTCCCCGATGAGGCGGGGACCGTCATGTCACTGCACCAGACCGATGTTCTTCAGCGTCGCCGTGACCTCTTCGATGTTCCCGGTGAGGAAGTCATCGAACTCCGCGCCGACCAGGAACGCGTCGGTCCATCCCTTGGTCTCCAGCTGCTCCGTCCACGCCTCGGATTCGTGCAGCTCGGTGATCACGCGCACCAGCTCGTCCTTCTCGCCGTCGGAGATGCCACCGGGGGCGATCACGCCGCGCCAGTTGGTCAGGACCACGTCGTACCCCTCCTCGGTGATGGTCGGGACATCCGGGAGCTGCGACACCGGCTGATCGCTCGAGACAGCCAGAGCCTTGAGCGCGCCGCTCTCGATGTGCTGCGCGAACTCGCCGACGCCCGAGATGCCCGCGGCGACCTTGCCGCCGATCAGCAGCGGAACGGCCTCGCCGCCGCCGGAGTTCGGCGTGTAGTTCAGCTTCTCGGCGATCTCGGCCCCGTCGAGTCCTGCTTCCTCGAGCATGAGACCGGCGAGGATGTGGTCGGCGCCGCCCGCCGAGCCGCCGGTGATCGTGACCGCCTGGCCGTTGTCGACGACGTCTTCGACGAGGTCTTCGAGCGTGTCGTACTTCGAGTCGGCCGGCACCACCACGACGAGCGGTTCGTCGGTGAGCCGGGCGATCGGTGTGGTGTCCTCGATCCGCACGGCCGAGGCGTTGGTCTCGACCGCTCCGACCATGACCAGGCCCATCACCATCAGCGTGTTCGGGTCCTTCTCGTTGGCGAGCTGGGCGAGGCCGACCGTGCCACCGGCACCGCCCACGTTGGTCACCGGGGCGGAGGCCACGAGGTCGTCCTGCGTGAGCACCTGCGACAGCGCCCGGCCCGTCTGATCCCATCCCCCACCGGGATCCGCCGGGACCACGATCGAGACGTCGGTGACGGTGGCGGTCTCTGCTTCCCCTCCACCGTCGTCGGTCGCTGCGCTGCCTCCCGCGCACGAGGTGAGTGTGAGGGCTGCGACCGCGGCCAGCCCGGCCAGGGTTGCGATGCGTGCGTTCTTCATGTGCGCTCCTCCTTGAGCGTTCGTGGTGCTGTGGCTCCACCCTGGAGCGGGAGCTGCGCCTGCTCCAGCTTCGGAAACCATTGGTCGGAGTTTCGGAACTATTGGTCACGAGCGTCTCTCCCGCCCGCTCGCACCGCACTCGCCGAAGGGCCAGAATGAGCAGGTGGCCTCGAAGATGACGCTCCGCGTGCAGTTGCTCGTGCTGCAGGCGCTGATCGTGTTCCTGGTGACCCTGGCGACCGGCATCGTGGCCGGCGCGTTCCAGGAGCAGGCTCTCCGCGAGGCGTACAAGGACCGGATGCAGGCCGTGGCCCAGTCGATCGCCGCGCTCCCGACGGTGCACGCGGCGTTCGACGATGCCGAGCCCTCCGCAGCCATCCAGCCGATCGCCGAGGTCATCCGCGAGGCCTCCGATCTCGCCTACGTCGTCGTCGCCAACGAAGACGGCATCCGCTACTCGCACCCGAATCCGGAGCGCATCGGCGAGAAGGTCTCCACCGACCCGTCGATCCCTCTCGCCGGCGAGATCTACGTCGGCACGCAGACCGGCACGCTCGGCACGTCGTGGCGGGTCAAGGTGCCCATCCGTGACGATGAGGGCGACGTTATCGGCACCGCATCCGTCGGGATTCTCGAGTCGGAGCTCAACGAGGAGTTCTCGGCCAATCTCGTCTGGCTGATCTCGGCGATGCTGGCGGCTGCTGTTCTCGGGGTGTTCGGCTCGGCGTGGGTGACCTCCATCATCCGGCGGCGCATCTACCGTCTCGAACCCCACCAGATCGCCGCTCTCGTGAAGAACCAGGAGACCACGCTGCACGGTCTGAGCGAAGGGGTCATCACGGTCGACGGCACCGGGCGGATCACGCTCGTCAACGACGCCGCCGCCCGATTCCTCGACAGGGATGCCGCCGATCTCGACGGCGAACCCGCCGCCGAGGTCCTGGGCACAGAGCTCGCCACGGTGCTCCGGCAGGGCGAGTCCGCCGGCCGGCCGGTGATCGTCGGGGCGCACGTGCTCGTCGCCCGCAGCACCGGAAGCGAGGCAGACGGCGAAGGCATCGGAGCGACGCTGTTGTTGCGCGATCACACCGAGTTGCACGACGTGGTGCGACGGGTCGAGGCCGCGGATGCGATCATCGCGTTCCGACAGCGACTCGGGCTCCCCAAGGGACTGAGCGCCGAGACGCTCGATCGTGTCTGCTCAGCTCTCGCCGCGCGCCCCGACGCTTCGGCGACCGAGATCGGCGACGACCTCGAGATCTCGCGCGTCAGCGCCCGCCGCTACCTCGAGCATCTCGCCGGCTCCGGCCGAGCGACCCGCACGCTCGACTACTCGACCAAGGGCCGCCCGAGTACCCGCTACCGGTCGAACGACGCCGTCTGAGGCCCGTCACCCCTGGGACGCAGTGCCATTGTGTGCGACACTGGATCGCATTCGACGTCGTCGTCAGCCTGCCCGGATCGAAGGAGATCTCATGGTTCGCAGTACCTATCCCGATGTGGAGATCCCCGAGGTCTCCATCCACGAGTTCCTGTTCGGCGATCTCTCCGAAGCCGAACTCGACACCATCGCCCTCGTCGACGGGATGAGCGGGGCGACCACCACCTACCGGCAGCTCGTCGGACAGATCGACCTTTTCGCCGGCGCCCTCGCGGCACGCGGAGTCGGGGTGGGCACCACTGTCGGCGTCCTCTGTCCGAACATCCCGGCCTTCGCCACCGTTTTCCACGGCATCCTCCGCGCGGGGGCGACGGCCACCACCATCAACTCCCTCTACACCGCCGACGAGATCGCGAACCAGCTCACCGACGCCGGAGCGACCTGGCTCGTGACGGTCTCCCCTCTGCTTCCCGGCGCACAGGCCGCCGCGGACAAGCTCGGGTTCGACGCCGACCACGTGATCGTTCTCGACGGCGCCGAGGGCCACCCGTCCCTCCCCGCGCTCCTCGGCGAAGGGCACCCCGCACCGCACGTGACATTCGACCCGGCGACCCATCTCGCCGTCCTCCCCTACTCCTCGGGAACGACCGGCCGCCCGAAGGGCGTCATGCTCACGCACCGCAACCTGGTGGCCAACGTGTCGCAGTGCCGTCCGGTCCTCGGCGTCGATGCCAGTGACCGGGTGCTCGCCGTCCTGCCCTTCTTCCACATCTACGGCATGACGGTACTGCTGAACTTCGCGCTGCGTCAACGGGCCGGGCTCGTCACGATGCCGAAGTTCGACCTCCCCGAGTTCCTGCGCATCATCGCCGAGCACCGCACCACCTGGGTGTTCGTCGCTCCCCCGATCGCGGTCGCGCTCGCGAAGCATCCGATCGTCGACCAGTACGACCTCTCCGCCGTGAAGGTGATCTTCTCCGGCGCCGCTCCTCTCGACGGCGCCCTGGCCTCGGCGGTGGCCAACCGCTTGGGGTGCATCGTGACCCAGGGGTACGGCATGACCGAGACCAGCCCCGCGGTCAACCTCATCTCCGAGGCACGCACCGACATCGACCGCTCGACCATCGGGCCCCTCGTGCCGAACACCGAAGCACGGCTCGTCGATCCCGATTCGGGCGAAGACGTCACAGTGCCGGCAGAGGGCGCGAGCGAGCCCGGCGAACTGTGGGTGCGGGGACCGCAGGTCATGGTCGGCTACCTCAACCGCCCGGACGCCACGGCAGAGATGCTCGATGCCGACGGCTGGCTGCACACCGGTGATGTCGCCACCGTCACCGATGAGGGCATCTACCGTATCGTCGACCGACTCAAGGAGCTCATCAAGTACAAGGGCTACCAGGTGGCTCCGGCCGTGCTGGAAGCCGTGCTGCTCGAGCATCCCTCCATCGCGGATGCCGCCGTGATCGGCGCACTCGATGAGGACGGCCAGGAGGTGCCCAAGGCCTTCGTCGTACGCCAGCCGGAAGCCGAACTCGATGCCGAGGCGGTCATGGCCCACGTCGCCTCGCATGTCGCGCCGCACGAGAAGGTACGCCAGGTGGAGTTCATCGATGTGATCCCCAAGTCGAGCTCGGGGAAGATCCTGCGCAAGGATCTGCGTACCCGCTGACGACGTCACCGGGTACACGAAGAAGCCCGCCATCCCTTTCGGGGTGGCGGGCTTCTTCGTGAGCGAAGTGCTTACTCGGACTTCTTCTCGACAGCGTCCTCGGCGGCAGCCTCGGCTGCTTCGCCCTCGGCCTGCGACTCGGCGCCGGCCTCGACGGTCTCGTCGGCGGGAGCCTCCTCAGCGGGAGCCTCCTCGACGACCTCACCCGGCTTCTCGGCCTTCTCGGCCTTCGGAGCAGCAGCCTTCTTGGTCGACTTCGCCTTCGGGGTGACGGGCTCGAGGACGAGCTCGATCACGGCCATAGGCGCGTTGTCGCCCTTGCGGTTGCCGACCTTCGTGATGCGGGTGTAGCCGCCCTCACGGTCAGCGACAAGCGGCGCGATCTCGGAGAACAGGACGTGCACGACTTCCTTGTCACCGATGACCGACAGCACGCGACGACGCGCGTGCAGGTCGCCACGCTTGGCGAAGGTGATCAGACGCTCGGCGAGCGGACGAAGGCGCTTGGCCTTGGTCTCGGTCGTCTTGATCGACTTGTGGGTGTAGAGCGCCGCCGCGAGGTTGGCAAGCATCAGGCGCTCGTGTGCGGGGCCGCCTCCGAGGCGGGGACCCTTAGTGGGCTTGGGCATAATCGTCTAACTCCTGGTCAGAAAGGTCGGGTATCAGAAGGACTCGTCTTCGCTGCCGCCGTAGAAGTGGGCGCCGTCGAAACCGGGCACCGAATCCTTGAGCGACAGACCGAGCGAGATGAGCTTGTCGCGCACCTCGTCGACCGACTTCTGGCCGAAATTGCGGATGTTCATGAGCTGCGTCTCCGACAGGGCGACGAGCTCAGAAACGGTGTTGATGCCCTCACGCTTCAGGCAGTTGTACGAGCGGACCGACAGGTCGAGGTCCTCGATCGGCATCGACAGCTCGCTGGAGTTCACTGCCTCCACCGGCGCCGGGCCGATCTCGATGCCCTCGGCCTCGACGTTCAGCTCGCGGGCGAGACCGAACAGCTCGGTGAGCGTCTTCGCAGCCGAAGCGACGGCGTCGCGGGGGCTGATGGCCGACTTGGTCTCGACGTCGAGGACGAGCTTGTCGAAGTCGGTGCGCTCCCCGGCACGGGTCGCGTCGACGCGGTAGCTGACCTTGAGGACCGGCGAGTAGATCGAGTCGATCGGGATCTGACCGGCCTCGGCGTACTCGTTGCGGTTCTGCGTCGCCGAGACGTAGCCACGGCCACGCTCGATGGTGAGCTCGAGCTCGAACTTCGCGGTGTCGTTCAGCGTCGCGATGACGAGCTCGGGGTTCTGCACCTCGACACCGGCCGGAGCCGAGATGTCAGCGGCGGTGACTTCGCCCGCACCGGTCTTGCGCAGGTACGCGGTGATGGGCTCATCGCGCTCCGACGAGACGACGAGCTGCTTGATGTTGAGGATGATCTCGGTGACATCCTCCTTCACGCCGGGGATGGTGCTGAACTCGTGCAGCACGCCGTCGATGCGAACGCTGGTGACAGCAGCACCGGGGATCGACGACAGCAGGCTGCGACGCAGCGCGTTGCCGATCGTGTAACCGAAGCCGGGCTCCAGAGGCTCGATGATGAACCGGCTACGGTTCTCGACGATCTTTTCCTCGGTCAGTGTGGGACGCTGTGCAATAAGCACTCTGTGTTCCTTTCGATCACATGCCCGCTATATGACATGTGGTGGGGTGAGGTTTTGAGTTGTGGAAGTCGATGCCCGCACGCGGGCGTCGAGCCGCTCAGACCACGAAGGGACCGAGCGGCTCGACACGCGAATCAGACGCGGCGACGCTTCGGCGGACGGCAGCCGTTGTGCGCCTGCGGGGTGACGTCCTGGATCGAACCCACCTCGAGGCCGGCGGCCTGCAGCGAGCGGATCGCGGTCTCGCGGCCGGAGCCCGGACCCTTCACGAGGACGTCGACCTTCTTGACGCCGTGCTCCGCAGCCTGGCGGGCAGCCGACTCGGCGGCCATGCCTGCGGCGTACGGGGTCGACTTGCGGGAGCCCTTGAAGCCCACGCCACCCGACGATGCCCAGGCGATGACGGCGCCGGACGGGTCGGTGATCGAGACGATCGTGTTGTTGAACGTCGACTTGATGTGGGCCTGGCCCAGCGCGATGTTCTTCTTTTCCTTGCGGCGCGGCTTGCGCGCGGCGGCCTTGGGTGCAGCCATGAAAGTGTTCTCCTAGTCCCTGGGGCCGCGCTTAGCGGGCCTTCTTCTTGCCTGCGACGGTGCGCTTCGGGCCCTTGCGGGTACGGGCGTTGGTCTTGGTGCGCTGACCACGGACCGGGAGACCACGACGGTGGCGGATGCCCTCGTAGGAGCCGATCTCGACCTTGCGGCGGATGTCTGCTGCAACCTCGCGGCGCAGGTCACCCTCCACCTTGTAGTTGCCTTCGATGTGGTCGCGGAGGGCGATCAGCTGGTCGTCGCTGAGGTCCTTCACGCGGATGCTCTCGTCGATGTCCGTCGCCTTGAGGATCTCGACCGAGCGGGTACGGCCGACGCCGTAGATGTAGGTAAGGGCGATCACCACGCGCTTGTCGCGCGGGATGTCAACGCCGGCAAGACGTGCCATGCGGTTCTCCTGGGTGTTGTGGAGGTGTGGAACAGGATCGGTGCCCGGGCCTCCGCCCCGAGGTGTCCCCCGCTTCCGCGAGTTCTGATCCTGCCGTTGTGTTTTCAGTTGTGAGATGTGCGTGAGCGATGCCGCGCAGCGCGGGCCCGTCGATCAGACCGGCGGGCCCGCCAGGGACTCAGCCCTGGCGCTGCTTGTGACGCGGGTTGCTCTTGCAGATCACCATGACGCGGCCGTGACGGCGGATCACCTTGCAGTGATCGCAGATGGGCTTGACGCTGGGGTTGACCTTCATGATGTTTCCTGTTCGCTGTCTTCGTACCGCCCCGGGCAGGGGCAGGCCGTTACTTCTCGACCGATCAGCGGTAGCGGTAGACGATACGGCCGCGGGTCAGGTCGTAGGGGCTGAGCTCCACGACCACACGGTCCTCGGGGATGATACGGATGTAGTTCTGCCGCATCTTGCCGGAGATCGTTGCAAGGACCTTGTGTCCGTTGCTGAGCTCAACGCGGAACATCGCGTTGGGCAGAGCCTCGGAGATCACGCCCTCGATCTCGATGACACCGTCTTTCTTAGCCATAGCCTCGCTGACGCTTCTGCAGATCGGTCGATCTGCGGTGGGTGATTGGTTTGTGGTGCTGCGCCGCCGGACACGCCGAATCAAGGCACAAAGCACCAAAGATCTATGTTAGACGCTCCGGAGCCATCCGGCAACTTGACGGCCAGGGCCGGGAAGCCGCCGGTTCAGCTGATCAGGTCGGTGAACTTCTTCAGGTCGGCCTGGTCCTGCAGGTTGAGGCGCGTGCCGTTGATGTCCACCGTCGGCGTGCCGGCGATCTCGTGGGACTTCGCCTGCGCCGCACCGAACTTGCGGTACGTCTCGTCGGTGATGCACGAGACCGCGTCGTCCGCACCGACCTGTGTCGCGAAGCCGGCCAGCTGGTCGTTCGTCAGACCTGTCGAGTTCTCCTCGGGCTGGTTCTCGAAGAGCGTCTTGGCGAAGTCGAGGTACAGGTCGGGGTTCGACTCGGCGACGCAGAACGCGGCACCTGCCGACCGCGAGGAGTACTCGGTGCCCTGCGAGAAGCGGTCGAGGATCGCGATCGGGTGGTACTCGAGCGTGATGCGGCCGTCGGCAGCCGCGGCTTCGAGCTGAGCACCGAACTGGTCCTCGAAGGTCTTGCAGACCGGGCACTGGAAGTCGACGAACACCGCGATGGTGTCTTCACCGTCGCCGAACGACACCGCACCGGTCTCGGAGTTGAAGGTGTCGTTGGCCTTCGGCGCCGCGCCGGGCGAGGTCGCCTGGTTGTTGAGGAACACCACGAGGCCACCGATCGCCACCAGCACCACGACCACGGCGATGGAGACGCCGATCGCGAACCAGTTGGTGTTGCTCTTCGCCGCTGCCATTACTTTCCGATCTCTCGAGGCTCGACCCCGAACGGGGCGAGTCCGGCTCTTCCACCATCGGGCGCAGTCAGCACCCAGATACCCCCATCATGCAGGGCGACGCTATGTTCCCAATGGGAGCCGTCCGTACCGTCGACCGTCGTGACGGTCCAGTCGTCCTCCTCGATGAAGGTCGCCTCCCCGCCGGCGGTGACCATCGGCTCGATCGCGAGCACCAGACCGGGCTTCACGTCTTCACCCCGGTCGGGCGTGCGGTAGTTGAAGACACTGGGGGCCTCGTGCATCTTGCGACCGATGCCGTGACCCACGTACTCGCGCAGGATGCCGTAGGGCTCGCCGGAGACCGCTGAGGGCCCCTGAGCCTCGATGTAGTCCTGGATGGCCGCACCGATCTCGTCGATCGACGACACGGACGCCATGGCGGCGATTCCCGCCCACATCGACCCCTCGGTCACGCGGGAGAGCTCTTCGCGCTGGGCGACGAGCTCCGGGCGCTCCGGGTCGGGCACGACGACCGTGATCGCGCTGTCGCCGTTCCACCCGCGGAACTGCGCACCGCAGTCGACCGACACGATGTCACCCGGCTGGAGCACCCGCTCCCCCGGGATCCCGTGGACGACCTGCTCGTTCACCGAGATGCAGGTCGTGTGGTGGTAGCCGCGCACCAGCTGGAAATTCGACTCGGCGCCGCGGGCGAGGATCGTGCGGTTCGCCACGGTGTCGAGTTCGAGGGTGGTGACGCCGGCCTTGATCAGGGGGCGGACGGCGTCCAGTGCCGCTGCCGTGATCAGCCCGGGCTCCACCATCGCCCGCAGCTGAGCCGGGGTCTTGTAGATCGACCGGCGGAACATCTCAGGAGGCGGAGGCCGCGAGACGCAGACCGCGCGCGGCCAGGGCCTCGGCGATACGCTCGGTGATCTCGTCGAGGGAGCCGACGCCGTCGATACGGTCGACGATGCCCTTGGCCCCGTAGACCTCGAGGATCGGGGCGGTCTCGCGCTCGTAGATGTCGAGGCGGTGGCCGATGGCCTCCGGGGTGTCGTCGGAGCGCCCCTGCTCGGTCGCACGGAGTGTCAGACGCTCCAGACTCTCCTCGCGCGGCACGTCGAGGAGGATGACGGCGTCGAGCGCCTGTCCCCGTTCGGCGAGGAACGACTCGAGGTGGGCGACCTGCGCGGTGTTGCGCGGGTAGCCGTCGAGCAGGAAGCCGTGAGCGGCATCGTCCTGTGACAGGCGGTCGCGCACGATCTCGCTCGTCAGCTCGTCCGGAACGAGGTCGCCCTTGTCGAGGATCGCCGTGACCTGCTGCCCGAGGGGCGTCCCCTCCTTGATGTTCGCCCGGAAGATGTCGCCGGTCGAGACGACCGGGATGCCGTAGGACTCGGCGATGCGCACGCCCTGCGTGCCCTTGCCGGAGCCCTGCGGGCCGACGATGAGAAGACGTGCGGATGCTGTCATCGGAGGAGCCCTTCATAGTGTCGCTGCTGCAGCTGCGCGTCGATCTGCTTGACCGTCTCGAGACCCACACCGACGATGATGAGGATCGAGGCGCCGCCGAACGGGAAGTTCTGGTTGGCGCCGACGGTGGCCAGAGCGATGAGCGGGATGAGCGCGATCAGACCGAGGTACAGGGAGCCGGGGAGCGTGATGCGGGTGAGCACGTAGTCGAGGTACTCGGCCGTCGGGCGGCCCGCGCGGATGCCGGGGATGAACCCGCCGTACTTCTTCATGTTGTCCGCGACCTCGACCGGGTTGAACGTGATCGCCACGTAGAAGTACGTGAACCCGATGATCAGCAGGAAGTACGCGGCCATGTACACCGGGCTGTTGCCCGACGTGAAGTTCGTCGTGATCCAGGTCACCCAGGCGGCCGGAGTCGATCCGTCCTGCGGGGTGTTGAACTGCGCGATGAGTGCCGGGATGTACAGGAGCGACGAGGCGAAGATCACGGGGATCACGCCCGCCATGTTCACCTTGATCGGGATGTAGGTGTTCGTGCCGCCGTAGGTGCGTCGACCCACCATGCGCTTGGCGTACTGCACCGGGATGCGTCGCTGGGATTGCTCGACGAACACGACGAGCCCCATCACGATGATCCCGACCAGCAGCACCAGCAGGAAGACCTCGAAGCCCTTGGTCTGCCAGATGAGACCCATGGCACCGGGGAACGTGGCGGCGATCGAGGTGAAGATGAGCAGCGACATGCCGTTGCCGATACCGCGCTCGGTGACGAGCTCGGCGAACCACATGATCAGGCCGGTACCGGCCGTCATCGCCATGATGATGAGCAACTGCGCCCACCACACGTCGTTCGTCAGCAGCTGCTGGCAGGCCGCGAGATCGGTCGTGCCGAAGAGCTGGCCGCTGCGGGCCACCGTGACGAGAGTCGTCGACTGGAGCAGCGCGAGGGCGATCGTGAGGTAACGCGTGTACTGGGTCAGACGGGCCTGGCCGGCCTGTCCTTCCTTGTGGAGCGCCTCGAAGTGCGGGATGACCACGCGCAGGAGCTGCGTGATGATCGTCGCGGTGATGTACGGCATGACGCCGAGCGCGAAGATCGACAGCTGCAGCAGCGCGCCGCCGGAGAAGAGGTTGACCAGTCCGAGCAGCCCATCGGTGCCCGCGTTGGCGGCAAGACACTCTTCGACGTTCGGGAAGTTCACGAACGGCGCCGGGACGTTGGAGCCGAGCCGGTAGATCGCAACGATGGCGAGTGTGAAACCGATCTTCCGACGCAGGTCGGGGGTGCGGAAGATCCGCGCGATGGCGCTAAACAAGGACGTTCCTCCTGAAAAGGTTGCCGATTCCCGAAGGACGGCTGAAAGACCAGGGTAACGCAAACCGGGCTTCCCGGAATTCGCCACCGATACCAGGCCCGCCGGATGCGGCCCCAGAGCGAGGTCTCGGAGTGTGAAACCACAAGAGGGGCCGGAGAATCTCCGACCCCTCTTGCTAAGCGGTTACTTGACGGATCCGCCAGCCGCGACGATCTTCTGCTCGGCAGAACCCGAGACCTTGTCGACCGAAACGGTGAGCTTCACGGCGATGTCGCCGTTTCCGAGAACCTTGACCTTCTCGTTCTTGCGAACGGCACCCTTGGCGACCAGGTCGCCGATGGTGACATCGCCACCCTTCGGGTACAGCTCCGCGAGCTTCTCCAGGTTCACGACCTGGTACTCCACGCGGAACGGGTTCTTGAACCCGCGCAGCTTCGGGGTGCGCATGTGCAGCGGCATCTGCCCACCCTCGAAGCCGACGCGAACGGTGTTGCGCGCCTTGGTGCCCTTGGTTCCACGACCAGCGGTCTTACCCTTGGAGCCCTCACCACGGCCGACGCGAGTCTTGGCGGTGTTGGATCCGGGGACGGGACGCAGGTGGTGCACCTTCAGCACGCCGGGGCGGGACGCCGGAGCATCCTTCTTCGGCGCGGCCTTCTTGGCGGCCGGCTTCTTGGCAGCGCCCTCAGCCTTGGCGTCGGCGGCAGCGGTCTTGGCCGGAGCCTTCTTCGCGGCCGGCTTCTTCTCGGCGGCAGCCTTGGGAGCTGCAGCCTTCTTCGTGGCCTTCTCAGCCTCGACGGCCTCGTTCTTCTCAGCCATTAGTCGATCTCCTCAACCTTGACGAGGTGGGCGACGGTCTTGACGTAACCGCGCGTCTGCGCGTCGTCGGGGCGGACGGTGGTGTCACCGATCCGCTTCAGACCGAGGCTGCGCAGCGTGTCACGCTGGTTCTGCTTCTCGCTCACCTTGGACTTGATCTGCGTGACCTTCAGTCGCGCGGCCATCAGGCACCTACCTTCTGTGCGGCGATGGCCTCGGCCTCGGCGCGCACGAGGCGCGCAGGGGCGACCTGGTCGAACTCGAGGCCACGACGCGCGGCGACCGCACGAGGCTCCTCGAGCTGCTTCAGGGCGGTGACCGTCGCGTGCACGATGTTGATCGTGTTCGACGAGCCGAGCGACTTCGACAGCACGTCGTGGATACCGGCGCACTCGAGCACGGCGCGGACCGGACCACCGGCGATGACACCGGTACCGGCAGCGGCCGGACGGAGCAGGACCACACCAGCGGCCGCCTCACCCTGCACGGGGTGCGGGATGGTGCTGCCGACGCGCGGAACGCGGAAGAAGTTGCGCTTGGCCTCTTCGACACCCTTCGAGATCGCCAGAGGGACCTCGCGGGCCTTGCCGTAGCCGACGCCGACCAGACCGTTGCCGTCACCGACGACCACGAGGGCGGTGAAGCTGAAGCGACGACCACCCTTCACGACCTTCGAGACGCGGTTGATGGTGACGACGCGCTCCAGGAACTGGTTGTCGCCACGGTCACGGGAGTTGCGGTCACGGCCGCCACCCTGGTTGCGGTCACGACCGCCGCGGCGGCCATCACGCGAATCGCGAGCCGGCTCAGCCTGCGTGGTGCCGGCAGCCGTCTCGGAAGTGGCAGCAGCCGCTTCGGTCACTTCGTTCTCCTTGTTGTCACTCACAGTGCCAGACCCCCCTCGCGGGCGCCGTCGGCGATGGCGGCGACACGACCGGCGTAGCGGTTGCCGCCACGGTCGAACACTGCCTCGGAAACGCCGGCAGCCTTCGCACGCTCGGCGAGAAGCTCGCCGACCTTGCGGGCCTTGGCGGTCTTGTCACCCTCGAGCGAGCGCAGGTCGGTCTCGAGCGTCGAAGCCGACGCCACGGTGTGACCCTTGCTGTCGTCGACCAGCTGCACGAAGACGTGGCGGGCCGAGCGGTTGACGACGAGACGCGGACGCGCCTCGGTGCCGACGACCTTCTTGCGAAGGCGGGCGTGACGACGCGCGCGGGCGTCAGACTTTGACTTGAGAGCCATGGTTACTTACCACTCTTTCCGGCCTTGCGACGCACGTTCTCGCCGGCGTAGCGCACACCCTTGCCCTTGTACGGCTCGGGCTTGCGGATCTTGCGGATGTTGGCAGCTGCCTCGCCGACAGCCTGCTTGTCGATCCCGCTGACGGTGAGCTTGGTGGTGCCCTCGACCGTGAGCGTGATGCCGGCGGGCGGGTCGATCAGGACCGGGTGCGAGAAGCCGAGGGCGAACTCGACCGAGCTGCCCTTCTGCTGCACGCGGTAACCGGTGCCGACGACCTCGAGACCCTTGGTGTAGCCCTGGGTCACGCCGATGATGTTGTTGTTGATGAGCGTGCGGGTCAGGCCGTGAAGCGACCGCGACTCGCGCTCGTCGTCGGGACGGGAGACCAGAACCTGGTTCTCCTCGACCGCGACCTCGATGGGGCTGGCCACCGTGAGGGTGAGTTCACCCTTGGGGCCCTTCACCGCGACCTCGCGGCCGTCGACCGAAACGGTCACGCCCGCGGGAACGTCGATGGGAAGTCGTCCAATACGCGACATTTCGAATTACCACACGTAGGCGAGAACTTCTCCGCCCACGCCCTTCTGCTCTGCCTGACGGTCGGTGAGAAGACCGGAGGAGGTGGACAGGATCGCCACGCCAAGGCCGCCGAGGACCGTGGGAAGCTCGGTCGACTTCGCGTAGACGCGGAGACCGGGCTTCGAGACGCGCTTGATGCCAGCGATGGAGCGCTCACGGTTGGGACCGTACTTCAGCGTCAGCGTGAGGTTCTGTCCGACGCGGGCGTCAGAGGTCTCCCAGCCGGCGATGTAGCCCTCCTGCTGGAGGATCTGAGCGATGTGCGTCTTGAGCTTGCTCGACGGCAGGGTCACGGAATCGTGGTGCGCCGAGTTCGCGTTGCGCAGACGGGTCAGCAGATCTGCGACCGGGTCTGTCATTGTCATTGTTGATTTCCTTTGTTCATGAGGTTCCGGCTGCCGTTACACGACAGACGGCCTGCGATGACACGCAATTTTCAATTGTACGTGCACATCGACGGGCTCAGTGACATGAGACCACTGAGCCCGTCGAGGGTGTTACGCCTGTGCGTCTTCCGAGCGGAACGGGAAGCCGAGGTGACGGAGCAGTGCCCGGCCCTCTTCATCCGTCTTCGCGGTGGTGACGACGGTGATGTCGAAACCGCGAACCCGGTCGATCTTGTCCTGATCGATCTCGTGGAACACGCTCTGCTCCTGGAGACCGAAGGTGTAGTTGCCGTTGCCGTCGAACTGCTTGCCCGAGAGACCGCGGAAGTCGCGGATACGGGGCAGTGCGAGCGAGACGAGGCGATCCACGAACTCCCACGCGCGGTCACCGCGGAGGGTGACGTGCGCGCCGATGGCCTGCCCCTCGCGCAGCTTGAACTGCGCGATGGACTTGCGAGCCTTCGTGACGATCGGCTTCTGGCCGGTGATCTTGGTGAGATCGTCGACCGCTCCATCGATCACCTTGCTGTCGCGAGCTGCCTCGCCGACACCGGTGTTCACGACGACCTTGACCAGTCCGGGGATCTGCATGACGTTCGCGTAACCGAACTCGTCCTGCATCGCCTTCTTGATCTCGGTGTTGTACTTCTGCTTCAGGCGCGGCTGGATCTTGCCAGCCGGCGCGGCAGTGTCGGTGCTCATCAGAGGTCCTTACCGCTCTTCTTCGCGTAGCGCACGCGGACGGTGCGCTTGACGCCGTCCTTGGTCTGCTCCTCGACCCGGTGGCCGACCTTGGTCGGCTTCTTGGTCGAAGGGTCGACGAGTGCGACGTTCGAGATGTGGATGGAGGCTTCGACGGTCTCGATGCCTCCGGTCTTGGTGCCACGCTGCGTCTGGCCGACGCGGGTGTGCTTGGTGACGTAGTTCACGCCTTCGACGATGACGCGGTTCTTGTCGGAAAGGACGTCGAGGACCTTGCCCTGCTTGCCGCGGTCGCCGCCACGCTCCTGCGTGGCACCGGTGATGACCTGAACCAGGTCACCCTTCTTGATCTTCGCCATGATTAGATGACCTCCGGCGCCAGCGAGACGATCTTCATGAACTTCTTGTCGCGAAGCTCACGACCGACCGGCCCGAAGATACGGGTGCCGCGGGGCTCCCCGTCGTTCTTCAGGATCACTGCGGCGTTCTCGTCGAACTTGATGTAGGAGCCGTCCGGACGACGGACCTCCTTCTTGGTGCGGACGATGACCGCCTTGACGACATCGCCCTTCTTGACGTTGCCACCGGGGATCGCGTCCTTGACGGTCGCGACGATGGTGTCGCCGAGTCCCGCGTAACGGCGCTTCGAGCCACCGAGAACACGGATGGTGAGCAGCTCCTTGGCGCCGGTGTTGTCGGCGACCTTGAGTCGGGATTCCTGCTGGATCACTTGGCCTTCTCCAGAATCTCCACCAGGCGCCAGCGCTTCGTGGCGCTCAGCGGGCGGGTCTCGTTGATCAGGACCAGGTCGCCGATGCCGGCGGAGTTCGCCTCATCGTGCGCCTTGACCTTCGAGGTGCGGCGGATGACCTTGCCGTAAAGCGGGTGCTTCACGCGGTCCTCGACCTCGACCACGATGGTCTTGTCCATCTTGTCGCTGACGACGTAGCCGCGACGTGCCTTGCGGTAACCGCGGGCAGCGGAGTCGCGGACGTCGTGCTCGGACGACTCGTGTCCTGCGGCCTGCGTCTCCACAGTCGCTTCCTTCTTGGTGGCCATCACTCAGCCTCTTCCTTCACGGCGTCGTCGGCGGAGTCCGCCTTCTTCGCCTTCGACTTGGTCGCCTTCTTGGCCGGAGCCTCGACCGGAGCAGGCGTCGCACGGATGCCCAGCTCGCGTTCGCGGATCACGGTGTAGAGGCGCGCGATGTCGCGCTTGACGGCGCGGATGCGGCCGTGGCTCTCCAGCTGGCCGGTGGCCGACTGGAAACGGAGGTTGAACAGCTCCTCCTTGGCCTTGCGCAGCTCCTCGACGAGGCGCTGGTCTTCGAATGTGTCGAGCTCTGCCGGGGCGAGCTCCTTGGTGCCGATCGCCATTACGCGTCGCCCTCCTCGCGCTTGATGATGCGTGCCTTGAGCGGCAGCTTGTGAATTGCACGGGTCAGAGCTTCGCGTGCGAGCTCCTCGTCGACACCCGCGACCTCGAAGAGGACACGGCCCGGCTTGACGTTGGCGACCCACCACTCGGGGGAACCCTTACCGGAACCCATGCGGGTTTCGGCAGGCTTCTTCGTGAGCGGACGGTCGGGGTAGATGTTGATCCACACCTTTCCACCACGCTTGATGTGACGGGTCATCGCGATACGAGCGGACTCGATCTGACGGTTCGTCACGTAAGCGGGCGTGAGGGCCTGGATACCGTACTCGCCGAAGGAGACCTTCGTGCCGCCGGTGGCCTGACCCGAGCGACCCGGGTGGTGCTGCTTGCGGAACTTGACCTTACGGGGGATGAGCATTATGCCGACGCTCCTTCTGCGACAGGTGCCTCGTTGCGCGGGGCACGGCGGCGGTCGCCACCACGGTCGTCACGACGAGCCTTGGGTGCGTTGGCCTGCTCGCGAGCGAGCTCCTTCGCGGTCAGGTCGCCCTTGTAGATCCAGACCTTCACGCCGATGCGGCCGAAGGTGGTCTTCGCCTCGTAGAAGCCGTAGTCGATGTTCGCGCGCAGCGTGTGCAGCGGCACACGACCCTCGCGGTAGAACTCCGAACGGCTCATCTCGGCGCCGCCGAGGCGGCCGGAGACCTGGATGCGGATGCCCTTGGCGCCGGCGCGCTGCGCGCCCTGCAGACCCTTGCGCATCGCACGACGGAACGCCACACGAGCAGAGAGCTGCTCGGCGATGCCCTGTGCGACCAGCTGAGCGTCGGCCTCGGGGTTCTTGACCTCGAGGATGTTCAGCTGGATCTGCTTGCCCGAGAGCTTCTCGAGGTCGCCACGGATGCGCTCGGCCTCGGCCCCACGACGACCGATCACGATGCCCGGACGGGCGGTGTGGATGTCGACGCGGACGCGGTCACGGGTGCGCTCGATCTCGATGTTCGAGACACCGGCGCGGTCGAGCTGCGTCTTGAGCAGGTTACGGATCTTGATGTCTTCGGCGACGTAGTCGGCGTAGCGCTGACCCGGCTTCGTCGAGTCAGAGAACCAACGCGAGACGTGGTCCGTCGTGATGCCGAGACGGAAGCCGTACGGGTTTACCTTCTGTCCCATTACTTGCTCGCCTTCTTGTTGCTGTCGCCCGTGGCGGCCGGAGCTGCCTCAGGCGTCGAGAGCACGACCGTGATGTGGCTCGTGCGCTTCTTGATCTGGAAAGCGCGACCCTGAGCACGGGGCTGGAAACGCTTGAGCGTGGTGCCCTCGTCGACGTACGCGTTGGCCACGTACAGGTCCTGCTCGTCGAGGAACTCGCCGTCGCGATCCGCCTTCACCTGCGCGTTGGCCATGGCCGACGCGACAAGCTTGTAGATCGGTTCGCTGGCGCTCTGCTGTGCGAACTTGAGGATCGCGAGAGCTTCCTGTGCCTGCTTGCCCTTGATGAGCGCGACGACACGACGAGCCTTCTGAGGGGTCACGCGGATGTGTCGCACGCGTGCGATCGATTCGACCATTAGCGGCGCCGCCCCTTCTTGTCGTCCTTCTCGTGGCCGCGGAAGGTGCGGGTGGGCGCGAACTCGCCCAACTTGTGACCGACCATGGTCTCGGACACGAACACAGGGATGTGCTTGCGTCCGTCGTGGACCGCGATCGTGTGACCCAGCATGGCCGGGATGATCATGGACCGACGGGACCAGGTCTTGATGACGTTCTTGGTGCCGGCTTCGTTCTGCACGACCACCTTGCGAAGCAGGTGATCGTCGACGAAGGGGCCCTTCTTAAGACTGCGAGGCATCTTCTCTTACTCCTACTTACGCTTCTTGCCGGCGTTACGACGACGCACGATGTACTTGTCGCTTTCCTTGTTGGCGTGACGGGTACGACCCTCAGCCTGGCCCCACGGGGAGACGGGGTGACGACCACCGGAGGTCTTACCCTCACCACCACCGTGCGGGTGGTCGACCGGGTTCATCGCGACACCACGCACGGTCGGGCGGACGCCCTTCCAGCGCATGCGGCCGGCCTTACCCCAGTTGATGTTCGACTGCTCGGCGTTGCCGACCTCGCCGATGGTCGCGCGGCAGCGCGCATCGACGTTGCGGATCTCGCCCGAGGGCAGACGCAGCTGGGCGTAGGGGCCGTCCTTGGCGACGAGACGGACGGATGCACCGGCCGAACGTGCCATCTTCGCGCCGCCGCCGGGGCGGAGCTCGATCGCGTGGATGACGGTACCCGTGGGGATGTTCTTCAGCGGGAGGTTGTTGCCGGGCTTGATGTCAGCCCCGGCCCCCGACTCGACGATGTCGCCCTGCTTCAGCTTCGCCGGAGCGAGGATGTAGCGCTTCTCACCGTCGAAGTAGTGCAGCAGCGCGATGCGCGCGGTGCGGTTGGGGTCGTACTCGATGTGAGCGACCTTGGCGTTGACGCCGTCCTTGTCGTTACGACGGAAGTCGATGACACGGTACTGGCGCTTGTGGCCACCACCGATGTGACGGGTCGTGATGCGGCCCTGGTTGTTGCGACCACCGGTCTTCGAGAGCGGGCGCAGCAGCGACTTCTCCGGCGTCGATCGAGTGATCTCGGCGAAGTCAGCCACCGACGAGCCGCGACGGCCCGGGGTCGTGGGCTTGTACTTGCGAATAGCCATTATTGTCCTTATCCCCCGGATCAGCCGATTGCCGTGAAGATGTCGATGGTGCCCGACTTCAGGGTGACGATGGCGCGCTTGGTGTCCTTGCGCTTGCCGGTGCCGAAGCGGGTGCGGCGTGCCTTGCCGACGCGGTTGAGGGTGTTGACCCCTGCGACCTTGACGCCGAAGATCTTCTCGATGGCGAGCTTGATCTCGGTCTTCGAAGCGCGCGGGTCGACGAGGAAGGTGTACTTGCCTTCATCGATGAGACCGTAGCTCTTCTCGGACACGACCGGCTTCAGGATGATGTCGCGCGGGTCCTTGTTCAGGGCCGTCTGGAGAACAGATGCCTGCTCGCTCATGCGGAGACCTCCTGGTTGGCGCCGGACTTGGAGGCGATGAAGCCCTCGAGCGCGGCCTGGGTGAAGACGATGTCGTCGGAGACGAGCACGTCGTATGCGTTGAGCTGGTCGAACGTCAGCACGTGCAGGTTCGACAGGTTGCGGATGCTCTTCAGCGTCACGTCGTCGTTGCGCTCGATCACGACGAGCACG
Source organism: Microbacterium sp. UBA3486 (assembly GCF_002377845.1). NCBI lineage: Bacteria > Bacillati > Actinomycetota > Actinomycetes > Micrococcales > Microbacteriaceae > Microbacterium > Microbacterium sp. UBA3486. The sequence continues at coordinate 20,567 of NZ_DFQP01000036.1, read as the reverse complement.
TTCTTCGACGAGACGACGTTGGTGAGGAAGTTCACCGCGGTCTTGGTCGAAGGCGTTCCGTCGATCCCGAAGGACTCGATGGCGTGGATGCGGTCACCGCGGAAGCGGTCGCTGAGCGCGCCCAGGAGGGCGGCGGCGATCATCTTCTTGGGGGTGCGCTGCGAGTAGTCGCGCGGCTTGGGGCCGTGCACGATGCCACCACCGGTCATGTGCGGCGCGCGGATGGAACCCTGACGGGCGTTACCCGTGCCCTTCTGCTTGAAGGGCTTGCGACCGGCACCCGAGACCTCGCCACGACGCTTGGTCGAGTGCGTGCCCTGGCGAGCCGCCGCGAGCTGCGCGACGACGACCTGGTGGATGAGCGGGATGTTCGTCTTGGCGTCGAACAGCGCGGCGGGAAGCTCGATCGAGCCTGCCTTCTTGCCGTCTGCCTTGAGGACGTCGAGCGCGAGAGTGGAGTCAGCCATGATCAGGCACCCTTCACTGCGTTGCGGACATAGACGATGCGGCCACGAGCACCGGGGACTGCGCCCTTGACGAGCATGAGTCCCTTCTCGATGTCGATGGAGTGCACCGTGAGGTTGAGGACGGTCACGCGCTCGCCACCCATACGGCCGGCCATGCGCATGCCCTTGAAGACGCGGCTCGGGGTCGACGATGCGCCGATCGAGCCGGGCTTGCGGTGGTTGCGGTGCGAACCGTGCGAAGCCGAAACGCCCTTGAAGTTGTGACGCTTCATGACACCGGCGAAGCCCTTGCCCTTGCTCGTGCCGACGACGTCGACGAGCTGGCCCGCTTCGAAGGTGCCGTCGACCGTGAGCTCCTGGCCCAGGTTGTAGTCGCCGGCGTCCGCGGTGCGGATCTCGGTGACGTGACGACGCGGCGTGACGCCGGCTGCCTCGAAGTGAGCGGAGAGCGGCTTGTTCACCTTGCGGGGGTCGATCTGGCCGTACGCGATCTGCACGGCGTTGTAGCCGTCCTTCTCGGGCGTGCGGACCTGGGTGACCACGTTGGGCGCCAGCTCGATGACGGTGACGGGAACGAGCTTGCCGCTCTCGTTCCACACCTGGGTCATGCCGAGCTTCGTGCCCAGCATTCCCTTGGAAACCTTGGAGTTGATGTCAGCCATGTCGAACCTCAGAGCTTGATCTCGATGTTGACATCGGCCGGCAGGTCGAGACGCATCAGCGAGTCGACGGCCTTGGGCGTCGGGTCGACGATGTCGATCAGACGCTTGTGGGTGCGCATCTCGAAGTGCTCGCGGCTGTCCTTGTACTTGTGCGGCGACCGGATGACGCACACGACGTTCTTCTCGGTCGGAAGGGGCACGGGGCCGACGACGGTTGCGCCCGCACGGGTCACGGTGTCGACGATCTTGCGTGCGGACGTGTCGATGACCTCGTGGTCATACGACTTCAGGCGAATGCGGATCTTCTGTCCCGCCATTGTCTGCTCTCTCTCTTTAAGCGTCTTACCGACCGGGACCGGGTGGCCCTGGGGCATTGGACGCACGTCGGCGCTGTTCGCGCCTCGGCACGAGAACGACCCTCACGAGTCGATCTGCTGCACCACTGTTCTTCTGTCAGCCGGAAGCCGTGAGGCGACCGGATGCCGACCTTCCACCGCGCACGGCGGAACCCTTCGTGAAGAAGGGTGTCGGGGTGTGTTCTGCTACCCGCGGCCTAGAACCCTGCACCGTCCCGGAGGAGGCGCCGTCTATGCACTGCCCTGGCAGTGATCCGGCGCACGCACAGCGGCGACGGAATATCGAACCTGTCTATTCTGCCACGGCTGATTTCACTTGCGCAAACCCGGGCGTGTCGCGCTGGTCGGACTCGACTTCTCGCGATGCGCGCGCGCGTCAGATCGCGGGAGATAGCGGGGCGAGGCATCCCCATGCCTCGCCCCGCTTGGGGAGGGCGTTCAGTGCGAGGGGGCACACCGAACGCGAGTAGCCCGGCGTGAAGGGACGCCGAACTCCTCGACCGAGGGCGCGGCGGAAGAGCCGCCGCGCAGGCAGGGAGACGCTCAGGCGCAGTGAGTGCGCGCGTCGCACGATGATCCCCAAGATCGCTTATCCCCAGTTTGAACGCGGAAGCCCGCGTGCTTCGGGAAACCGAACCCCTTCGGCTTCCCCGACCGCAAGATCCCCAGGCGGTCGAGATGATCCTACTCGATGCACGAGTGAATCCGCCACATCCGACGACATTCCGGTACGGAAGCGGCCGCCTCGTACACACGAAGAGCGGCGAACCACCCGTGGTGGCTCGCCGCTCAGAACTCGTGCCTACTCGTTGCCGACGGCCTTGTCGGCGCTGTCGCGGATCTCGTCGATCTTGTCCGCGGCACCGGGAGCGATCTTCTTGGCGAAGTCCGCGACGCCGTCGAGCACCTTGTCGCTGATGTCCTCGGCCTGTTCGCTCTTCACGGCCTCGGCGATCTTGTCCTTGTTCTGCTCGTACAGATCCTTGCCCTTGTTGACGGCGTCCTCGATACCCATGATTCCCCTTCGGAGGCGATGTGCGATGTGTGCCTAGTCTGCCCGAACCGTCGCGCCATCACCAGAGGCGACGGACTCCGCCACCGGTCCTGTCACACGTACGGGCGTCGTCCCGAACGCCACCACCGCGCCGACGAAGAGGAACACCGCCCAGAAGTGCCCTGGCGCCTGAAGAAGCGGGTTGAGAGCGTTGGCGGCGAGCACGGCGAACGCTCCTGCCGCCGTGGTGAACACCGCGGGCCTCGCTTCCGGTCGACGTGTGACGACCCGCACCGCTGCGCAGACGACGAGCACAGCACTCGCCGCGAGGAACAGCACGCCCACCACACCCACCTGGAACAAGAGCATGTTGTACTGCATCTCGAAGTTCCACGGTCGTTCAGCGCTGCGTGCGTAGCCCGGGATCACTGCGCCGATACCGTGGCCGAACACGGGCGACTCCAGGAAAGCCGACCACAGCCTGCCTACCTGTTCGATCCGCAGGTCCTCGTCAGCAGTGCCGCCCCTGCCCGTCAGCAGCGCGAGAACACCTGCGCTCATGCGCTGCCCGGTCGGCGTGATCAGTACGGCGCCGGCGGCCAGCACCGCTCCCCCCGCAACGATGATCAGCGCGCGGATGTGGCGCCGTGTGAACCAGGTGCGACCGACCACCGCGAGATACGCGAGGAACATCAGAATCGGCACCAGCAGCCCCAGGGCGAGCGCTGCCCTCCGTGTGCTGACGACCGCGGCCACCGTCGCGAGGACAGCCGCAGCGGCCATGAGCTTTCGAGAAGGGAGGGCATGACCGTGGAAGAACATCCCCACGATCCAGAGCGGGGCGACGGCGATCAGCGATGACGCCCCGTAGACACCTACGATCACGTTCGGCCACGAGCCGGAGACGTCGGCATCGACGAGGACCTTGATCCAGACCGCGGGTTCGACCCCCACCGCGCCCATCGCCCACAGCGCCAGCACGATGCTCGCCAGGAAGAGCGTCGCCCACACCGCGAAACGCAGGAAGAGACCGAGCACGCGCTCGTCCATCTGGCTGGCCCACGCCCAGAAGAGAACGGGGGCAGCCACCCAGCTGATCAGCGAGTGAACGAAACCGGGGTTGCCTGCCCCTCCGATCACGCCGATGAGGATCGCGACGGCGGCGCAACAGGCGGCGGCGAGAAGCAGGGGAGGAAGCCGACGAGGATGACGGGCGACTCTCCATACGCTCCAGATCCCGAGCAGCAGGAGCAGAGCGACGAGGAGCCCGTTATGCCCCACTGGCACGACGATCAGGTAGGCCAGGATCGCCCCGGCGAGCACATCGGCCGCCGCATCCAGACGCTGCAGAAGCGGGCGTCCGCCCGTTGCGCCGGTCACTGGCAGGTGACGGCGTCCTGCGTGAGGACCGTCGGGGTGACGACCGGGGTGCTGTCGAGCTCGATCTTGGTCGTGGCATCGGAATCCGCGACGAACTCGTAGGTGAGCGTCCGGGTCTCCTGAGGCGCCAGGGTCAACCGCATCGTTCCCACCGTGAACTCCTGGTCCTTGCGCACCTCAGACTGCGCCAGCTCGGCGTCGGCCCTCTGCCCGACCGGCGAGTATCCCGGCGGAGCGAACGCGAGCGTCTCCACCTGCATCGACCCCTTCGGCGTCTCGATCCCGACGCCCGTCACGTATTCGGGAAGCCCTCGCACCGCGGCGGGATCGACGGTGTTGGCCAATGTCACGGTCACGAAGACGTGACGGCGTCCGTCGGCGGCACAGATCGGCTGACTGACGTCGATCGCCTGGGTCATGTACCTCTGCATCTTCCCCGGGGTCCAGTCGATGAAGTAGACGCCGAAGGCCTCCATGCCTTCCGCCGCTGTCGGCCCCCGGCGGTCGAGCTGCGTGCCGGCGATGAGCTGCTGCTCCGACTCACGAGCACTCCAGATAGCGATTCGCCCTTCCTTGGCCGCGAGGCCGAGGACGGAGGACAGCTTCGCGAAGTCCACCTCTCCACCCATCAGCTTCTGCAGCGTCAGACCGGCGAAGACCTGGTTGATCATGTCGACCTCCGCAGGCTCGTACGTCTTGTAGAGATCACCCAGGAGCATCGCCACCGCATTGGAGTTCGAGATCTCCGGTCCGCCGGGGATCGCCACGGGGCCGGTCGCGACCAGGAGGTAGCTGAGGGCGACGGTGTCGAGGGAGACCACCGCATCGACCTCGACGCCCTTGGCCTCACGCCACATGTCGCGGGCGATCTCGAACGTCCGGTCGAATCGCGGGGAACGCGTGAGCGCCTGGACGTAACTGCCGAACAGCGAGCCGTACAGGTCGGTCTCCTCCTGCGTCACTCCCCCGACGGGCGGACGGAAGTTCGGGAAATCGCGCCCGGAAGCCGACGACTGATTCACGATCGAGATCGCGCCGTTGTCGATGTGCACCTGGGCCATGGATCCGATCGTGCCGCCCCCGGACATCACCTCGCCGTTGTTCTGGAAGATCACCAGCACGTCGCGAGGTCCCCCCTCTCCCAGCATCTCGGGGAGGGCTTCGATCAGCGGCATGACGCCGTCGAGCGTGCTCGCGGCGGGCTTCAGGACCTTCTCGATACGCTCGACGCCGGAGGCCACGGGACCGAGGAGCGCGCCGTGATCGACGCTTGCCAGCATCGACGACGCGTCACGCACGGCTTCGTCGGCTGATCGGGCGATGTCTCCGATGCCGTGGATCGTCTGAAGGTCGAGTCCCCCGCCGGAGGGGCGAAGCGAAGCGATGTCGATGGCCGAGGCGGGGAGCAGCGCCTTCTCGGCCAGCTCGTCGACGGCGGCGGTGGCCATGCGGACACCGTGGAGGTTCGGTCCGACCACCGGCACCCACTCCAGTGACTCCCAGAGGAACCCGCTGGTCTGCTCGTGCGCGGACGCGGCGGTCTTCGTCAACTCCTCAGCGGCTGCCTGCGCACCGGCGGTGTCGCCGGTGGCGATCAGCCCCGGGATGCTCTGTGCGAGCGGCACCGAGGCTTCGAGCTTGTCCTTCGCGTCGAGCGCTTTCGGAATGAGGATCGCTGCGATGACGGCGACGGCGATGAGAAGTGCGAGCACGACTCCCACCACCCACAGGATGATCCGAGTCCGTCGGCTCTTTCGACGCTGTTGCTCATTCTGGGCTCGACGCGCGCGTCTGGAGTCTCGGGTCACCGCAATATACTACCGAGGTGGACCTGAGCAGCGTCGCAGACCGCGTCGCACGCCCATGGCGGGGTTCGACCACACCATGGAGGAGTGCACGTGAAAGCTGTTGTCGTCGGTCAGGGATATGTCGGACTCCCGGTCGCCATGCGCGCCGTCGAGGTGGGCATGACGGTCGTCGGTCTCGACGTCGACACCGTCCGCATCGCCGCTCTGCACAGCGGCGAGTCCTATGTCGATGACATCTCGTCCGCACAGTTGAACGAGGCGATCGCCACCGGACGGTATCTCGCATCATCCGACTACGACGACACCGCGGGGTTCGACGTCGCGGTGATCACGGTTCCGACCCCCCTCCGCGAGGGTCTCCCCGACATCTCCTACATCGAGTCCGCCGGCGCCTCGCTGGCGACTCGTCTGACCCGCGGCGCCACAGTCGTGCTCGAATCGACGACCTACCCCGGCACGACCGAGGAGATTCTCGTCCCTCTCCTCGAGGCCGGCTCCGGGCTCCAGGCCGGAAGAGACTTCGCCGTCGGATACAGCCCGGAGCGGATCGACCCCGGCAACCCCACGTGGGGCTTCGTCAACACGCCGAAGGTCGTCTCGGGCATCGACGAGCAATCGCTCGGCAAGGTGAAGGCCTTCTACGATCTCCTGGTGGAGCGGACGGTCAGCGTGACCACGCCCAAGGAAGCCGAGCTGACCAAGCTTCTCGAGAACACCTTCCGCCACGTCAACATCGCCCTCGTGAACGAGCTGGCCGTCTTCGCGCACGAGCTCGGCGTCGACATCTGGGAATCGATCGACGCCGCAGCGACCAAGCCGTTCGGATACATGAAGTTCACGCCGGGTCCCGGTGTCGGCGGCCACTGCCTTCCTGTGGATCCGAGCTACCTCTCCTGGCAGGTGCGGCGCAAGCTCGGACGCAGCTTCCGCTTCGTCGAGCTCGCCAACGATGTCAACGACCACATGCCGGACTACGTCGCGCAGCGCTCCATGGAACTGCTCAACGAAGACCGACGGTCATTGAACGGATCCACGATCCTGCTCGTCGGACTCGCGTACAAGCGCGACACCGCCGACATCCGGGAGTCGCCCTCCCTGCGCCTGATCGAGCTGCTCACCTCCTTCGGAGCATCCATCCGCGGTGCGGACAAGCACGTCGAGTCGCACCGCTGGCCGGCCGTGGTCGAGCGCGTGGAACTTTCAGCTGCGGAGATCGACGCCGCCGACCTGGTCATCCTGGTCACGGATCACTCGGACTTCGACTTGGGACTGCTCAGCGATTCCGCGACACCGGTGCTCGACACCAAGGGCCGGCTCACAGGACCCAGGGTCGTTCGTTTGTGAGCTCGCTGCGCCTGATCCTCACGTCCTCGGCTGCCGCCGTCGCGACGCTCTCCGTTCAGGTCCTCGGACTCATCACGCTCGCTCCCACCGATTTCGGTCTCTTCTCGATCGTCTACCTGGCCGGCGCCTTCGCCCTGTCGCTCGCCCTCTCGCTCATCTGCGAAGCGGCGACCCGTTCTCGCAGCGACAAGCCCACACCCTGGTCGGACTTCAGCGGGGCATCGACGGAGTTCGCTCTCGTGTTCGCAGCTGCCGGTGGGCTCGTCGTCGGGGTGACAGCCTCTCCGTTGACGCCCTACTGGTGGCTCGTGGCGCTCGCCATCGGCGGGAGCGCCTACCGCTCGACCGCACGGTTCTACGCGGTCGAGAACGGTGACACGCGCGGGTCCGTCCTGGGCGACGCCCTGGGGGCCGTGGTGGCGGTCGCGCTGTGTGCCGTCACCCTCCTGCTCCACAGCGGAGAGCTCGGGTGGGTCCTCGGCACCTGGGCGGCGTCGAGCGTCGTCGCCGCCGTGTTCTCGCGATGGCCGACACCGGGCCGCCCGGGGGTGCTCGTGCGATGGATCCGTCAGCGGCGGGCCGCCATCGCCCCGCTCGTGCGCGACTCGCTGATCATGGATGCCTCCTCCATCGGCACGCCGTATGCGCTGGCGCCGATCCTGGGAGTGGGTCCGTTCGGCGTCTATCGTGCCGTGTCGAACGTCGCCGCCCCTGTACGGCTGCTGTTGAACCCGATCCGCCCGCGCATCGCCAGACTGCGGATGTCTGCGGCGACCATCGGCATCGTCCTGGCAGGTGGTGTCGTCCTCGGCGGTCTCGCCGCCGGGGTGCTGCTGCTCCTGGGCGAGACCTCATGGCCGCTCGGCACTCTCCGCGACCTCGTGCCGTTCGCGGCTCCGACGGCGATCTTCGTCATGGCGAACATGGTCGGGCACACCTTCTACATCGTGTCCCGACTGCGCGCATCACGACGCGATCTGCTCAGCGCTCGTCTCGTGCAGACGGCCCTCGGCGTCGTCGGCCCGCTGCTGGGCGCGGTGTTCGCCGGGCTGGACGGCGCGATCTGGGCCTACGCCCTCTCTACGCTGATGTCGTCGCTCTACTGGCTCTTCGTCGCGCGACGGTCCGGTCAGGCGCCGGTCACGGCCTGACGCCAGGCGGTCTCCCACGCCGCGAAGCTGTAGTGATCGCGCACGGTGCGGTTTCCCGCCTCTCCTCGTTCGCGGCGGCGATTCGCGCTTTCCGAGAAGAAGCCCACCAGAGCATCCGCCCACTCCGCCGCACCCTGCGGCGCGACACCGTCTCCCCTGCGCAGGATCTCGGCATTGACGCCGACCGGATCACCCATCATGGGAAGCCCGGCTGCGCCGTACTGCAGCAGCTTGTATCCACACTTGCCGCGCGCCCACGCCGAGTCCGGCGTGGGCATCAGACCGAGGTCGGCATCGGCGAGTGCGGCGCCGAAGGTCTGCGGCGACCAGGCCACCCGATCCACGATCGCATCCAGCGGGCCGAGCTCCGCGTCCCCCGCGCTGATGACGGTGAGCCGCATTCCCGTCTCCTCATGCGCACGCACGAGCGCGGATTCGATGTCTCGCAGATAACGTTCCGTCGCAGGCGAGCCGATCCAGACCGCGCGAGGCGTCTCGCCGATCTCGAAGCGCATCTTGCGCGTGTAGTCCGCCGGGTCGACGCAGCTCGGGATCACCGTCACATTGTGGTTGAAGCGGCCCGCTGCTTCGGCGAGCGCGGCGTTTCCCGCGATGACCACATCGGCCGCGGTCACAGCCGCCCGCCAGATCGCAGCCTTGGGAAACGGGCCGCGGCGGTCGAGATGGAGCGCGTCGTCGACGTCGTACACCCCGATCCGCGCGTTGCGCAGCAACCGCCTCTCGACACCGCCGCGGCTCAGCGGACTCGCCTGGCGTGAGATCAGGACGCTCGCGTCGCCCGACGGCATGCGACGCAGTCTCCCCTCGGCCGCGAGCAGGCGTGGAGGGGACTTCAGAAGGGATCTCGCGGAGTTGGTCGCACCGTCGAGGTACGTGTGGGCGACCGCGGGCACGTCCACACGATCGAGCCAGTCGAAGACCCGGACTCTCGCGCTTCCCGCGCTGCGCCCGTAGCTCGTGTACGTGTGCAGCGCGTTCATGACGTCGACCGCCGTCGGGAGCCGATGAAGCCGAGCACCACGATGATCGCCGCCGTCACCAGATACAGCGTGTTGTTGGTCTTCTGCGTGAAGGTGACCAGGAACAGCGTGGACACGAGCAGGGCCGAGAGCCACCAGCGCGCCGGCGAGGCCCGCCGGGTGGCATAGAGATACGCGACGAGCACGCCGATCGCGGCCGCGCCGAGGGCGACGCCGACAACCCGCCAGTCCCGGTAGAAGGGCTCCAGCCACGTGTACACGTTCGTCAGAGTCCCCACGTCGACGAACGGTGCCACGGGATTCCAGGTGCGCAGTCCCGGGATCAGGCTCAGCACCGGCTCGAAGAACGCGGTGCCGAAGGTCTGCGGGTCGTAGTCGCCGTAGACGATGCGCGGCCCACCCACCGCAGGCCAGGCGCCGTTGGTGGAATCGACCAGAGACAGGAACGCCGGCACCCCGGCGGTCAGATAGATGAACGGGCTGGACAGCCCCGTCGCGCTCAGGGCGGGCGAGACGTTGCTGCCGACATCGCCCGTCTTGCCCAGCGCACCGGCGAGCACCTGGAACGCGAGAAGGGCGCCCACACCGATCGCGCCGATCGCCGCCACCGGCACCCACGGCCGGCGGTACCACGCACGCGTGGTGTCGACGCCCCGCGCTCTGCCGTAGAGCAGGAGGAGCGCGCCGATCGCGAGCAGCACGCCGGCGAAGAGGTTTGTCCGCTGCAACAGGGCGAGCATCGACACGGCGAGCAGCACCGCGGCCGGCGCGCGCCACCACCATGCCAGGCCGTTGCGGACCGAGCCCGGCACGATGAGGATCGCGAGCAGCAGAGGGCCGACGTACATGAGCAGTCGCGCCCAGAGGGGGACCCCGGCGAGATACGACTCGGCGGCCCCTCGGATCGTTTCCGGATGGAACCAGAAGGTCTCCCAACCGAAGCGCTGGAGGATCGTCCAGACGTAGACGCCGAACCCCAGCGCGTACGCACCGGCCAGGATGAGCAGCACGCGACGGCTCACGAGCGCGTGATCCCGCGGCGCCAGATCCGCGCTGCGGGCCTTGCGGGCGGCGAGTGCCACTCCGCCCCATGCCCCGACGGAGAAGAACAGGAGCCCGACCAGCAGCACACCCCAGGCAGCGATCGATGCACCGTGGTAGGCGATGAGTCCCGAACCGACGAGAACCAGCGTGACCGCCCACACGCCGTTGTGCACGGCCACGGGAAGGAACGCGCGACGGGCGATGAACCAGGTCAACGTGGTCAGTCCGAGGAGCACGGCGACGAGGACGAAGGCGCCGATCCCGTTGGAGACGTCGGTCATCGTCGGCCCCGCACCATCTCCCGGCGGAGGAAGTCGGACACCGACGCGTGGACCAGGTCACGCCGGAAGTTCTCCACCACGAAGTCCCGCGCCGCCGCACCGAGGCCCTCCGCGAGGCGCGGGTCCTCGATCACCCGCTGCAGCGCGCCGGCGAGCTGACGCGCGTCTCCAGCGGGCACCATGAGCCCGGTGCGCTCGGGAATGACGGAATCGACCGCGCCCGTCGCGTCCGTCGTGACGACGGCGATGCCGGTCGCTCCCGCCTCCAACACGACGTTGGGAAAGCCCTCGCGAAGCGTGGGAAGGCAGAGGGCTCGCATCAGGGGATAGTACATCGACGTGTCCGCCACCGCGCCGAGCACGACCGGGGCTCGCCGGAGCGACGAGAACGCGCCCAGTTCCGCGCCGTCGATACCACCGACGATCAGCAGCTGATACTCGACCCGCTCGTCGTCCAGAACGCGGCATGCCGCCGCGAGGACATCCAGCCCTTTGTCGTGATTGAGCCTGCCGACGAAGCCGATCACGGGCACGTCGGGAATCAGGCCCTCGACCCGTGCCCCCGCGTTGCCGGGCCGGAAGCGATCCACGTCGACGCCGTTGGAGCTGCCATGGCCCAGCACGGTGACGCGGGGATCGGAAGCGAGCCCGAGCGACAAGACCCTCTTCCGAAGACTCGGGCTCACCGCCAGCGTCGTGGTCGCCAGCCGGATCGTGAGGCGTTCCATGATCGTCAGCACGCGGCGGGTCGTTCCCGCGGCCGTCTCCAGACGCAGTCCCCTGAGGTGATAGACGCGTGTGCGCACGCCGAGCAGCCGCGCGGCGGTGATGCCGAGCAGGCCGGCTTTCGGGGTGCCGGCGAAGACGACATCCGGGCGCAGCCGGCGGATGAGACGAATCCACTCGCGCAGGCCGCGTACGTCCCGGACGATGTCGATCTCCCGCGCCATGGGAAGCGAGTGCACCGTGACCCCCTGCTCCGCCCCGAGCGTCTCGAGTCTCTCGCCTGGCGAACTCGCGACGTGCACCTCCCACCCGTCGGCGGCCAGCCTCTGCGGCAGCCCGGAGAGCAGGCCGACGGAGACGTCGGCCGTGACTCCGATCAGGATGCGCGCCGGGTCGGCCGGACTCACGAGTCCTTGCTCCGGAACCACGCGACGGTCTTCGCGATCCCGTCCGCGAGCGGCACCGGCTGGACGTCGGGGAACAGCTCCCGCAGCCGGATGCCGTCGGACTGGGAGGCGCGCACATCGCCGGGACGCGGGTCCACGTGCTCGATGCTCACCTTCTCGCCGGTCTGCTCCTCGATCACCGTCACCAGTTCGCGCAGCGTGGTGTTGGTACCGAACGCGAGGTTCACAGGATGCCCCGAGGTCACACGGTCGCGCACGGCGACCATCAACGCGTGCGTCACCGTGTCCACGCTCGTGAAGTCTCGCGACTGCAGACCGTCGCCGTGGATGGTGAGGGGCCGTCCGGAGAGCGCCGCATCGAGGAACCTGGGGATGACGGCGGCATACACGTGATCGGCCGGCTGGTAGGGCCCGTAGACGTTGAAGAACCGGAAGGCCAGAGTGGGCAGCCCGTACGAGTACTGGTATGCCAGGACGTACGCCTCTCCCCCGAGCTTGGTCGCCGCATACGGGCTCATCGGCCTCGTCCAGTCGAACTCCGACTTCGGCAGAGCCGGGTTCGCCCCGTACACCGAGCTCGACGATGCCATCACCACGTATGCGTTCTCGCGTCTGGCCGCTTCGAGCGCGGTCAGCGTCCCCGTCAGATTGGCGACGTGCGAAGCCATGGGGTTGTCGATGGACCGCGGCACACTGCCCAGAGCGCCGAGATGGACGATGGCATCCGCGCCGACCGTGGCTGCGGCCACCGCCTCGGCGTCTGCGACGGAACCACGGTGAAGTGTGGCCTTCGTACCTTCCAGGTTCGCATCGCGCCCCGTGCTGAAGTCATCGAGCACATGCACTTCGACTTCCGGCGCCTCGTCGTTGAACCGCCGCACGAGGTTGGATCCGATGAACCCGGCGCCGCCGGTGATGACTACCTTCACGAGGTATGGCTCTTTCCTGTTGTTGTACGGACACGAGCAGGCACTCCCACCAGTGTCACCCGAGGAGGGGCGTCCTTGGTCACGCAGGCCGCCGCACCGACGGTCACATCCGCGCCGATGTGCAGCCCCTGCAGCACCACGGACTTCGCGCCGATGAGCACGCGCTCGTCGATGCGCACGTCGCCCGAGACCACTGCACCCGGGTTCAGCGACACCGCGTCCCCCAGGACACTGTCGTGGCCGACGATGGCCCCGGGATTCAGGTGCGTGTGTCGTCCGAGCCTGACGTTCGTGGAGACCAGCGCCCCGGCGCAGATGACCGAGCCGTTGTCGATCGACGTGCGGGAGCCGACCGAAGCGCTCGGGTGCACCAGTGTCGCCGCCCGATCGCTTCCCACGCGGGCCGCGATCGCTGCACGATGCTCGGGCGACCCGACGGCGATGATGAAGGACGAGCTCGGGTGTGCGGCGAGCACCGCATCGATGCCCCCCAGGTGACGATGACCACGGTCGGCGACGCGCTCCAGCGCGAGGGCGCTGGGGGCGTCGTCAGCGAAGCCGAGCACCTCGAATGTCGGCGACACGGCGTTGACCGCCTCCACGACGTCCAGAGTCTCGCGCGCGAACCCTCCCGCACCGAGGATGATCAGCTCACGCATCGGCATCCCTGAGGCCGCGGAACTCCGGCATCGTCGCGTGCCCGTCGGCGCTCACGCCGTCGCGTCGGACCACGACCGCGACGGTGCGCCAGAGGATCCAGAGGTCGAGCTTCATCGATCGTGCGTCGACGTACTTCACATCGAGCTGCAGTCGCTCGCCCCAATCGACGGAGTTCCGCCCGCTCACCTGCGCCAAGCCGGTCACGCCGGGTCGGACTTCGTGCCGACGGGCCTGCACGGCCGTGTACCGATCGAGGTAGGAGACGAGAAGCGGACGAGGCCCCACCAGGCTCATGTCGCCGAAGAGCACGTTCCAGAAGGTGGGAAGCTCATCGAGGCTGGTGCCACGGAGCAGGCGCCCGAAGCCGTTCAACCGCGCCTCGTCGTCAGCGCCTCCGTCGGCGGGATCGACGGGGCGCATCGTGCGGAACTTGTAGAGCGTGAACACCCTTCCGTCACGCCCCGGCCGAGGCTGCCGGAAGATCACCGGGCGACCGAGATTGACCAGCACCAGCCCGGCCACGACGATCTGCAGCGGGAGCGTGACGATCAGCACGACCGCTGCGAGGACGAGGTCCATCGTCCGCTTCATCGCGTCGAAGATGACTCTGCTCATGCGCGCTCCGCCAGGAATCCGCGGATCAAGGTCTGCACGCGGTCCATCTGCTCGTCCGACAGCGCCGACCCCGACGGCAGCGTGATGCCTGAGCGGAAGAAGCCTTCGGAGACTCCGGTGACGGCGGCGGGGGCATCGGCGAACACCGGCTGCAGATGCATCGGCTTCCACAGGGGGCGGGACTCGATGTCGTGCGACCCCAGGTGTGCGGAGAGTGCGGACGCACCCCACCCTGTGACGCCCTCATCGATCAGCACGGCAGTGAGCCATGCGTTGTCCTCCGCATCGTCTTCTCCGCCGAAGACGGACACCCCGTCGACATCCGCGAACAGAGCGCGATACTCGTCGCGCCAGCGGTGGCGGCGTCGGATCATGTCGTCGAGGCGGGAGAGCTGCGCGCGACCGAGTGCGGCGAGAAGATTGCTCAACCGGTAGTTGTATCCGATGTCGGTGTGCTCGTAGTGCGCGACCGGCTGCCGGGCCTGCGTCGCGAGATAGCGGACGCGATCCGCGAGTTCGGCGTCATCGGTCACCAGCATGCCGCCGCCGGAGGTGGTCATGATCTTGTTGCCGTTGAAGGAGAAGATCGATGCGCGTCCGAAGCTTCCCGCGGGTCGGCCGTTGCGACCGGCGCCGAGTGACTCGGCGGCGTCGGCGAGCACGGGGATGCCGTGCTTGTCGGCGATGCGCTCGATCGCCTCGAGGTCGGCCACTTTGCCGAGCAGATCGACGGGGACGATCGCCGTGGCCGGCGTGCCCTTCGCGTCGAGTTCCTCGATCACACCACGCAGCAGGCCGACGTCCATGTTCCCCGTGACCGGATCGGCATCGATGAAGTACGGCGTCGCCCCGGTGTAGGCGATCGCGTTCGCCGTGGCGGCGAAGGTGAAGCTCGATGTCAGGACGATGTCGCCGGCACCGACTCCGAGAGCGAGAAGCCCGAGGTGGAGCCCGGCCGTTCCCGAGCTCAACGCGACGGCGTGCCGTACACCGATCCGGTCGCACATCTCGCGCTCGAAAGCATCGACGTCCGGTCCGAGGGGGGCGACCCATCCCGAGCGCAGGGCCGCGACGATCGCCTTCTCCTCCCGTTCACCGACGTCGGGGGACGACATGTAGATACGGTCGTTCATCGCGCGAGGTCTCCTTCGTGATCGGAGGCGGTCGCCGGGGCGTCGGCGGCGAGCAGCCGCCGCTTCCACCCTGCGAGATCGAGGCCTTCGGGGCTGATGCTCCCGATCGACGTGTGCTGGATCTGCGGATGGAAAGGACGCTCGACGACCTCGTCCGCGCCGACAAGCTCCTCGTGCAGCTTCTCGCCGGGACGCAGACCGGTGTAGACGATCTCGACGAACTCGCCGGACATGGCGATCATGCGCTTGGCGATGTCGAGGATCTTCACGGGCTCGCCCATGTCGAGGATGAGCACCTCGCCGGGCCTCCCGATACCACCGGCCTGGATCACCAGCTGACACGCTTCGGAGATCGTCATGAAGTACCGGGTGACCTCCGGATGGGTCACCGTCACGGGGCCACCCGCCTCGATGAGCGTGCGGAACATCGGGAGCATGGAGCCCCTGCTTCCGATGACGTTGCCGAAACGCACGGACAGGTACCGACGGCGCGAGCTCTTCGCGGCCCACACCGTGAGCTTCTCCGCCACGCGCTTGGAGTGACCGAGCACGCTCGAGGGGTTCGCCGCCTTGTCGGTGGAGATGTTCACGAACGTGTCGACATCGACGTCGAGGGCGGCCTCGAGCACGTTCCGGGTCCCGAGCACATTCGTCTTCCATGCCTCTTCGGGATATTGCTCGAGCATCGGCAGATGCTTCAGCGCCGCGGCGTGGAAGACGACCTCAGGGCGGTGCCGACGGAAGATCTCCCGCAGCGATTCGACATCGCGGATGTCGGCCAGAACGACGTCATCGGTGTCGAGCAGGCCATGACCCGAGATGCTGAGCTGACTTCCCTGCAGACCGCTTTCGTCACGGTCGAGCATGACGAGCACCTCGGGGCCGAACTGGGCGAGCTGGCGGCAGAGCTCGCCGCCGATCGACCCTCCTGCGCCCGTCACGAGAACACGCTTCCCCGTCACATATCCCGCGATCGACTTGACGTCGGTGTCGACGGGTTGACGGCCGATGAGATCCTCGATGCTGACGTCGCGCAGATCGCGGATGCGGCTCGCTCCCTGCAGGACCTTGTCGAGCTCCGGGAGCACCAGCACGTTGAGTCCGGCGGCATTTCCCGCGTCCGTGACACGGCGCAGCAATGCGGCGTCCGCCCGGCCGACCGCGATGATGAGCTCCGTCGCCCCACTCAACTCGACGGCTGCCTTGAGTTGCTCGAGCGTCCCGAGCACGGGGACCCCCTTGACCCGCAGGTTGCGCTTCTTCACGTCGTCGTCGATCAGTCCCACGGGGCTGAAGACCGGTTCCTTCGTCTCATTGAGCATGCGGCTGATCAGCTGCTGACCGACCCACCCCGCACCGAACACCAGAACCTTTCGCGATCCTCCCGCCACCTCTTCCCCACGCCTGCTGAACACGAGAGGCACATACCGGAAGACCAGCATCAGCACCAGGGCGATAGCCGTCACCGACAGAGCGGTGCGGAGGGCCTCCGCGGGCTGGCGCATCCACACGAGCAGCACGGCGCCCATGAGAACACCGACGAGGAGCGCCGCGAGTCCCAGGGCACGAACCTCCTCGATGGAGCCGTACAGGTATCGCCCGCGGTACAGGTGAAGGACGAACCCGGCCGCGAACTGCGCAGCGATGAGGCCGGCGATCACGATCAGCGCGAACGGCCACACCGAGAGCGGCACCAGGAAGTCGTAGCGCAACAGCACCACGAGCAACGCGGCGAGACCCCACGCCACTGCGTCCGGGACGAGTCGACTGACCGTCCGATGGCCTGTATTGTCCCCGATACTCATTCGTTCCCTCCGCGTATCTGTTCCGCAGCCCCCGTCGTCGCACGACTCCTCGTCACGAAGCGGAGGCCGGCATACGCCACGGCCAAGGCCAACCCGATCAGCGCTCCCACCGGAAGAACGGTCCCCGGCAGCGGCTGGACGGGCGATACCGGCGTCACGGCCTCGAACGTCTTCGCTCTGGCATCGGATCCCGTCTGGGCCCCCGCCGTCTCGGCGATCGCGGTCGCCAGGTCCGCTGCTGTTCGAGGGTTCGTGTGTGAGACGGTCACAGCCGTGATCGAGGTCTCCGGACGCCACGTCGCGGAGACGCGGTCGGCGAGTTCACCACGAGACATCCCGAAGTCCCTCGCGATGGGCGCGAGGACACTCTCCGAGCGGGCACGAGCGGCAGCGTTCGTCGCCACGGTCCGAGGGACGAAGTTCTCGGTGGAGTCCCCCGCACTGAAGACGATCTCGGCTTCCGCCTCATACGTCGGAGGCGTGAACAGAAGTACCGCCCCCGCAGCAAGCATGCTCAGCACGAAGACCGCCAGCATCCCCGACCATGCGCGTCTGATCGCGCCAAACCACTCCCCCGGCGACATGCTTCTCCTCTTCGAACCACATGGGCACGGAACGACTCTGTAATCCAGCATCCCAATACATCGGACTTGGGCGGTGTAACCACGCCCTCTGACCTGAGATGCGACGCCGCCGCTTCCTCGCGGTCTAGTCATTCTATTGGATGAAATACCGTGCCCCAGCGCGCGACGGACCGAGGTCGTCCGCACTGCTGCCGACGTCAACGACAAAGGGGCCGGACCCGAAGGCCCGACCCCTTTGCGAGGAAGCAGATGCTTACTTGATGATCTTCGTGACCGTACCGGCGCCGACGGTGCGTCCACCCTCACGGATGGCGAAGCCGAGGCCCTCCTCCATGGCGATCGGCTGGATCAGCTCGACCGTCATGTCGGTGGTGTCGCCGGGCATGACCATCTCGGTGCCCTCGGGCAGCTGGACGACGCCGGTCACGTCCGTGGTACGGAAGTAGAACTGGGGCGAGTAGTTCGAGAAGAACGGCTTGTGACGGCCACCCTCCTCCTTGGTCAGCACGTAGACGGAACCCTCGAAATCGGTGTGAGGGGTGGTCGAGCCGGGCTTGATGACACACATGCCACGCTCGACGTCTTCCTTCTTGGTGCCGCGGAGCAGCAGGCCGACGTTCTCGCCAGCGCGACCTTCGTCGAGGATCTTGCGGAACATCTCAACACCGGTGACGGTGCTGCTCTGCTTGTCCTCGCGGATGCCGATGATGTCGACGGTCTCGCCGGTCTTGACGATGCCGCGCTCGATACGACCGGTGATGACGGTGCCACGACCGGTGATCGTGAAGACGTCCTCNNCATGGGGCCGTCGGTGGCGGCGACCACGAGGATCGCGCCGTCCATCTGAGCCGCACCGGTGATCATGTTCTTGACGTAGTCGGCGTGGCCGGGAGCGTCAACGTGCGCGTAGTGGCGCTTCGGGGTCTCGTACTCGATGTGCGAGATGTTGATGGTGATACCACGCTGGCGCTCTTCCGGCGCCGAGTCGATGGAAGCGAAGTCACGCTGCACGTTGGTGTCGGACGGGTACTTGTCAGCAAGCACCTTCGAGATCGCTGCGGAGAGCGTGGTCTTGCCGTGGTCGACGTGACCGATCGTTCCGATGTTGACGTGCGGCTTGGTCCGCTCGAACTTGGCCTTAGCCACTGGGTCCTCCTCAGGACGTCGTTGTAGAGGTGACCGGGCACTGGTTTGCGACCGGTTCTCTACGGGTTAGGTTCTCAGTTTAGTAGAGAGGGAATGTGAAGTTGTAGGTGTCCTGGGAGCCGGACCGGGGCCCGGCTCCCAGAAGAACGATTACTCGCCCTTGGTCTTCTGGACGATCTCGTCGGCCACTGCGCGGGGAACCTCAGCGTAGCTGTGGAACTCCATCGAGTAGACGGCGCGGCCCGAGGTCTTCGAACGCAGGTCGCCGATGTAGCCGAACATCTCGGACAGCGGGACCTGAGCGCGGACGACCTTGACGCCTGCAGCGTCTTCCATCGACTGGATCTGGCCACGACGCGAGTTCAGGTCGCCGATGACGTCGCCCATGTACTCCTCGGGAGTACGGACCTCGACGGCCATCAGCGGCTCGAGCAGCACGGGGTTGGCACGACGAGCGGCCTCCTTGAAGCCCATGGAGCCCGCGATCTTGAACGCCATCTCCGAGGAGTCGACGTCGTGCGCTGCACCATCGACGATGGTCGCCTTGACGCCGACCATCGGGTAGCCCGCGAGCACGCCGACGTTCATCGCGTCCTGGAAACCGGCGTCGATCGAGCCGATGTACTCACGAGGGATGCGACCACCGGTGACGGCGTTCACGAACTCGTAGGTCTTCTCGGAGTCGAGGTCGAGCGGCTCGATGGTGAACTGGATCTTTGCGAACTGTCCAGAACCACCGGTCTGCTTCTTGTGCGTGTAGTCGTGCTTCTCGACGGTCTTGCGGATCGTCTCGCGGTACGCCACCTGCGGCTTGCCGACGTTGGCCTCGACGTTGAACTCGC
>NZ_DFQP01000036.1:0-1139 GCF_002377845.1 Microbacterium sp. UBA3486 | reverse complement strand
CCCAGCTTCTCCTGGTCGGCCTTGGTCTTCGGCTCGATCGCGACCTCGATGACGGGCTCGGGGAACGTCATCGACTCGAGGACGACCGGAGCCGTCGGGTCGGTGAGGGTGTCACCCGTGGTGGTGTCCTTGAGGCCGATGACCGCGTAGATGTTTCCGGCGGTGACCGAGGGAACCGGGATCTCCTTGTTGGCGTGCATCTGGAAGATCTTCCCGATGCGCTCCTTCTTGTTCTTGGTCGAGTTGACGACCGCAGAACCGGAGTCCAGGTGACCCGAGTAGACGCGCACGTAGGTGAGGCGACCGAAGAACGGGTGCACGGCGACCTTGAACGCGAGGGCAGCGAACGGGTCATTGGCGTCGGGGTGACGCTCGATGATCGTGTCGTAGTCCTTCGGGTCGTGTGCCTCGATCGAGCCCACGTCGAGCGGGTTCGGGAGGTAGTCGACGACCGCGTCGAGCATCGGCTGGACGCCACGGTTCTTGAACGCGGAACCGCAGAGCACCGGGTAGATCTCGCTCGCGACGGTCAGCTTGCGGATCGCGCCCTTGATCTCGGCGACCGTGAGCTCCTCGCCACCGAAGAACTTCTCGAGCAGCGCGTCGTCGGTCTCGGCGACGGTCTCGAGGAGCTGCTGGCGGTACTCCGCTGCCTTCTCCTTGAGGTCTTCCGGGATCTCCTGGATCTCGTAGGAGGCGCCCATGGTGACATCACCCTTGGCGTCTCCGGCCCAGACCAGTGCACGCATCTCGATCAGGTCGACGACACCGATGAAGTCGCTCTCCGCGCCGATGGGCAGCTGGATCACGAGCGGCTTGGCGCCGAGGCGGTTGATGATGGTGTCGACGGTGAAATAGAAGTCGGCGCCGAGCTTGTCCATCTTGTTGACGAAGCAGATGCGGGGCACGCCGTACTTGTCAGCCTGACGCCAGACGGTCTCCGACTGGGGCTCGACGCCCTCCTTGCCGTCGAACACGGCAACCGCGCCGTCGAGCACGCGGAGCGAGCGCTCCACCTCGACGGTGAAGTCGACGTGGCCCGGCGTATCGATGATGTTGATCTGGTTCTTGTTCCAGAAGCACGTGACGGCAGCGCTGGTGATGGTGATACCGCGCTCCTTCTCCTGCTCCATCCAGTC
>NZ_DFQP01000034.1:23751-35797 GCF_002377845.1 Microbacterium sp. UBA3486 | reverse complement strand
CCCCACCGGGAGGCGGGCGGAGAGCCTCGCGCTGGCGATGCACGCCTACCTGCCCGACGCCGACATCCTCACGTTCCCCGCCTGGGAGACGCTGCCGCACGAGCGGCTCAGCCCGAGCCCGGACACGGTCGGTCAGCGTCTGCAGACGCTGCGCCGGATCGCGGAGTGGTCGGGCGACCACCCGCTCGTCGTCGTCGCGTCCGTGCGGGCCGCGCTCCAGCCGATCGCCGGCAACCTGGGCGAGATCGCCCCGCTCGAACTCGGCGTCGGCAGCCGGGGGCACGAACTCGACCGCGTGGTCGAGCAGCTGGTCGAACGGGCGTACTCCCGCGTCGACATGGTGTCGCGGCGCGGCGAGTTCGCGGTGCGCGGCGGCATCCTCGACGTCTTCCCTCCCACGTCGGAGCACCCCTATCGCGTCGAGTTCTTCGGCGACGAGATCGACCAGATCCGTGCGTTCTCCGTCGCGGACCAGCGCTCCCTTCCGGGCGATGTCACGGGCGTCGACCTGCCGCCCACCCGCGAGCTGCTGCTCACCGCCGAGGTCCGCGATCGGGCCCGCGCACTCGTCGGCGGCTTCCCCGCGATCTCGGGCATGCTCGAGAAGATGGCCGAGGGCATCCCGGTCGAAGGCATGGAGTCGCTGCTCCCCGCGGTCGCCGGACCCTTGAAGTCGCTGGCCGAGTACCTGCCGGCGGGAAGCGCCACGGCGGTCATCGATCCCGAGCGATCGAGTGCGCGCGCCATCACCCTGGGCGACACCAACCGCGAGTTCCTCGACGCCGCCTGGAGCGCCGCCACCTCCGGCGCCTCCGCGCCCATCGATCTGGGGGCCGGTGACTTCCTGACCATCGCCGAGCTGCGCGAGGTCGTGCGCGACCGGGGCGGGGTGTGGTGGCGGCTCAGCCCGTTCGGTGCCGGGCTCGGTGAGGGCGATGCGGAGGCCACCAACCTCGGCGCCGCCGTCATCCCCTCATTCCACGGCAACGTCGACGGCGCGATCTCGTTCGTCGAGGCGAAGGTGACCGACGGCTGGCGGGTGGTCGTGATCGCCGCCGGTCACGGTCTGGTCGATCGCGCACGCGACGTGCTCGCCGACCGCGGCCTGGCCGCCCGGGTGGTCGAGACGCTCACCGACGCACCGGAGGGCGGTGTCGCTACCCTCGTCACCGGATCCGTCGAAGCCGGCTTCCAGGTGCCCGAGGCGAAGCTCGCCGTCCTCACCGACAACGAGTTCTACGGCCGGACCATCGGCGGCGATCAGCGTGTCGTCAAGAAGCTCGCCTCGCGGCGCAAGAACGTGGTCGACCCGCTGCAGCTCAAGCAGGGCGACTTCGTGGTGCACGCCACCCACGGCATCGGCCGCTTCGTCGAGATGACCCAGCGCGAGGTGTCCACCGGCGGGCGCAACGCCACCAAGTCGATCCGCGACTACCTCGTTCTCGAGTACGCGCCCTCCAAGCGCGGCTACCCGGGCGACAAGCTGTTCGTGCCGACGGATCAGCTCGATCTGCTCTCGAAGTACGTCGGCGGCGAGGCCCCTACGCTCTCGAAGATGGGCGGCAGCGACTGGTCGCAGGCCAAGGGCAAGGCGCGCAAGGCCGTGCGCGACATCGCGGTCGAGCTCGTGAAGCTCTACTCCGCGCGCATGAGCGCGAAGGGCCACGCGTTCGGCCCGGACACCCCGTGGCAGCGCGAGTTGGAAGAGGCGTTCCCGTTCGCGGAGACACAGGACCAGCTGCAGACGATCGACGAGATCAAGGCCGACATGGAACGGCCCATCCCGATGGACCGGCTGCTCTCGGGCGACGTCGGCTTCGGCAAGACCGAGGTCGCGGTGCGGGCGGCGTTCAAGGCGATCCAGGACGGCAAGCAGGTCGCGATGCTCGTGCCGACGACGCTGCTGGTGAAGCAGCACCTCGAGACGTTCACCGAGCGCTTCGCCGGCTTCCCTGTCAAGGTGCGGCCCTTGTCGCGCTTCCAGACCGACAAGGAGGCGCGTCTCACTCTGCAAGGCCTGCTCGAGGGTTCGGTCGACATGGTGATCGGCACCCACCGCATCCTCACCGACCAGGTGATGTTCAAGGACCTCGGCCTGATGATCATCGACGAGGAGCAGCGGTTCGGCGTCGAGCACAAGGACGCGCTCAAGAAGATGAAGACCAACGTCGACATCCTCGCCATGAGTGCCACGCCGATTCCGCGCACGCTCGAGATGGCGGTCACCGGCATCCGGGAGATGTCCACGCTGGCGACCCCGCCGGAGGACCGGCACCCGATCCTCTCGTTCGTCGGCCCGCGCAGCGACAAGCAGATGGCCGCGGCGATCCGTCGCGAGATCCTGCGCGAAGGGCAGATCTTCTTCGTGCACAACCGGGTGCAGTCGATCCAGCGCGTCGCGAGCGAGCTCGCCGAACTCGTTCCCGAGGCCCGGATCGCGGTCGCGCACGGACAGATGGGCGAGCACCAGCTCGAGCAGGTCGTCGACGACTTCTGGGAGCGCAAGTTCGACGTGCTCGTCTCGACGACCATCATCGAGACGGGTCTCGACATCGCGAACGCGAACACGATCATCATCGACCGCGCCGACAAGTACGGACTCAGTCAGCTGCACCAGCTGCGTGGACGCGTCGGACGAGGGCGCGAGCGCGCCTACGCGTACTTCCTGTACGACGAGATGAAGCCGCTGAGCGAGACCGCGGCCGACCGTCTGCAGACCATCGCGGTCAACAACGACCTGGGCTCCGGCATGCAGGTCGCGCTGAAGGACCTCGAACTGCGCGGGGCGGGCAACCTGCTCGGCGCCGAACAGGCCGGACACATCGCGGGCGTCGGATTCGACCTGTACCTGCGCATGATCGGCGAGGCCGTGGCGACGTTCCGCGGGGACGAGGTCGAGACCGGGCAGGAGCTGCGCCTGGAACTGCCCCTCGATGCGCGCATCCCCGAGTACTACATCGACAGCGAGCGGCTGCGGCTCGAGGCCTACCAGAAGCTCTCCGCCGCCTCGGCGGCGACCGCCAAGGATGAGGCGATCGATCTGGTCGTCGAAGAGCTCGTCGACCGCTACGGCACGCCGCCCGAAGAGGTCGAAGGCCTGTTGGCGATCTCGCGTCTGCGCCGTCGCGCTGCCCGGGTCGGGCTGACCGACGTCGTCGTGATGGGCTCGAACCTGCGCATCGCGCCCGCGCGGCTCGAAGACTCGATCAAGGTGCGGCTGCAGCGGCTCTACCCGAAGGCGAAGCTCGTGGCCGGGGGAGAGGCGCTGGTCGTGCCGATGCCCACCGTCCCCGCGGCGGTCGGGGTGGGTCTCGAGCCGCTCCCCGACGCACAGCTGCTCGAGTGGGTCGGGCAGCTGTTCACCGCGATCTTCCCCGAGCCGGCCAAGACCGAGTAGCGCGCGACGGGGGGCCGCGGTACTAGTCTGGCCGCATGTTGTACGAGCACCTCGGGGCTCGGCCCCGCGTCCATGACACCGCCGTCATCGCCCCCACCGCCGTCGTCTCCGGAGATGTGGAGATCGGGCCGGGCTGCCAGGTTCTGCACGGTGCCGTCATCACCGCCGAGGGCGGGGCGATCACGCTCGGCGAGCACGTCATCGTGATGGAGAATGCGCTCATCCGGGCGACGGCGGCGAATGCGGTGCACATCGGGTCGCACACCCTGATCGGCACGCTGTCGAGCATCGCCGGTGCGACGGTGGGAGACGAGACGTTCCTCGCCTCGGGGTCGCGGCTGTTCAACGGCTCGCTGATCGGGCCGCGCTGTGAGGTGCGCGTGAACGCCATCGTGCTCCGTCGCGCCGTGCTGCCGGAGGGCACGGTCGTGCCGATCGGCTGGGTGGCGGTGGGCGACCCCGCACAGCTGTTCTCGCCGGACCGTGAGGAGGAGATCGCGGCGGCACAGCCCGATCTCGACTTCCCGGGGCACGTCTTCGGCGTCGATCGGGACACCCCCGACCTGATGGTGCAGCTGACCGAGCGCTACGGCAGCTCGCTCGCGCGGCATGCCCACGACGTGAGCCTCGACGACGCGCACCGCGGGCAGCACCGCGCATGACCGCGGGCGTGGGCCTGGTCCGTCCCGACGTCGATACGGCCGATGCCGCGCGCATCGCGCTCGAGTGCTGGGGGATAACGGCGACGGCGGAAGAGCTCGGCAGCAACCAGGACCGGAACTTCCTGCTCACGGGGGAAGACGGCACCAGGAGCGTGCTGCGGATCGACAACCCGGTGTTCGGCGACGACGAACGCGACGCCCAGCATGTCGCTCTCGAGGCCTACCGCGCTGCCGGCGTTCGCGTACCGGCAGTGCTCCCCGGCCTCGACGGTGCGCTGACCCAGCGCTGGAACGGCTTCGCCGCGCGGCGCAGTGAGTTCGCGCCGGGCGAGCCGATGGTGGGTTCCGGATATCTCGCACCCGTCGTGCTCGCGGAGTTCGGCGCGCTCGCCGCCGCCTCCGTGCGCGCGCTGGAACCGCTCCGACACCCCGGGCTGGATCGTCGGCAGATGTGGGACATGCGTGTCGCGTACGAACAGATAGATGCCCTCGCGCCGTCGATCGCCGATGCCGCACTCCGGGGACGGGTGCTGCGCGCCGCGACCAAGGCGCACGCCGCCGTCGAAGCTCTCGCCGACCGGCTCCCCGTGCAGACGATCCACGGCGACCTCACGGACGACAACGTGATGGGCGAGCGGGGCGACGACGCACGGCTGCACCCGCGCACGGTGCTCGACCTCGGCGACCTCGGGCTCGGTTGGCGCGTCGCCGAACTGGCGGTGTGCGCGGCATCGATGCTGCACCACGAGCCGGAGCGGCCGCTGCGGGTGATCGAGACGATCGCGGCATTCCATCGCCAGGTGCCGCTGGGCGATGCGGAGGCGAGGGCCGTCTGGCCGCTCGTGGTGCTGCGCGCTGCTCTGCTGGTGGCGAGCGGGTGGCGTCAGCTCGAGATCGACGGGGACAACGACTACGCGCGCGAGAGGGTGTCGGGCGAGCAGGCGATCTTCGACGCCGCGACGCTGCTGCCGCTCGTCGAGATGACCGAGCACGTGCTCGCCGCGGTCGGGATCGACGCCCCGGGATTCTCCGCCCCCGAACTCGCAGGGCGCGACGACGAGGCTCCGCTCCGCGCACTGCTGCCGGATCTCACCGGCCGCGTCGCCGTGATCGATCCGGGTGTCGAGTCCGCTGCCCTCGACAGCGGGCGCTGGCTCGAGGAATCGGTCGAGCAGGCTCTGGTCGCCGAGGCATTCGACCTCGGCGTCGCCGTGGCGGTCATGCCGTACGGGGCGTTCCGCCTGACCCGCGCGACCGTCGACGAGGCGGACCCGGGGCATACCTGGGCGACCGCGACCGAACTGCATCTGCCTCCCGGCCCTCGGGTGCGGGTGGTGGCACCGACGGAGGCACGGGTGACGCAGCGGGGCGCGATCGTCCGCTTCGCGCTCGACCTCACCGGTCCGGACGACGGCCACGAATGGGTGCTGGAGGTCTCGGGTCTCGATGCGGAGGAGCGGCGCGAGCGCCCCGTCGATGCGGGGGAGACCGTGGGCTGGCTCGCCGCGTCGTTCGAGCCGCGGCGCCTGACCGTCGGAATCCACCGCGACGACGCTCCGGAGCGCCAGGCGGACGGAGCGGCACTGATCGCCCCCGATCGGGTCGCGGCCTGGCGCCGCCTCACCGCAGATCCTGCGCCGCTGCTCGGGCTGCCCTCCTTCGCCCAGCGGGATGATTCGGCGGCGGAGCAGGCGCGCCGTGAGCGCATCTTCGCGGCGGCGCAGGAGCGCTACTACGCGCACCCGCCGCAGATCGAGCGCGGCTGGCGGCACCACCTGGTCGACACCACCGCGCGCACCTACATCGACATGGTGAACAACGTCGCCGGTCTCGGCCACGCGCATCCGAAGGTCGCGGATGCGGCGGACCGCCAGCTGCGCACCCTCGCCACGAACTCCCGGTTCCTGTTCCGCGATCTCGCGGAGTACAGCGAGCGGCTGCTCGAACTGATGCCGGAGGGCAGCGACCTCGACACCGTCCTGTTGGTCAACAGCGGCTCGGAGGCGGTCGACCTCGCGATCCGTCTGGCGCAGGCCGCGACCGGACGGCGGACGGTCGTCGCACTGCGCGAGGCGTACCACGGCTGGACCATGGCGAGCGATGCGGTCACCACCAGCGCCTACGACAATCCCTCCGCCCTCGCGACGCGCCCGGACTGGGTGCACGTGGCCGATGTCCCCAATCGCTTCCGCGGCACCTATCGAGGCTCCGACGTGGCGGGCGACTACCTCGCCGATCTCGCTGCCGATCTCGACCGGCTGCAGGACGAGGGACGAGAGGTCGCCGCGTTCCTGTGCGAGTCGATCCTCGGCAACGCGGGAGGCGTGGTGCTCCCCGACGGCTATCTGGCCGGGGCCTACGCACAGATCAGGGCGGCGGGAGGACTGTGCATCGCCGACGAGGTGCAGGTCGGATTCGGGCGGATGGGATCGACCTTCTGGGGATTCGAGCTCGCGGACGTGATGCCCGACATCGTCACGATCGCGAAGCCGATGGGCAACGGGTATCCGATCGGCGGGGTGATCACGACGAAGCGCATCGCGGACGCGCTGTCGACGCAAGGCCAGTTCTTCTCGTCTGCGGGGGGAAGCACGCTCAGCTGCCGGGTCGGCATCGCGGTGCTGGACGCGATGGCCGAGGACGACCTGCAGCACAACGCCGCAGTGATCGGTGCCCGCCTCGCCGAGGGCCTGCGCGGCCTCGCGGACCGGCATCCGCTCGTCGCCGTCGTCCACGGCGAGGGGTTGTACCTGGGCGTCGAACTCGTGCGCGATCGCGAGACCATGGAGCCTGCCGCCGCCGAGGCCGCGGCGATCTGCGAGCGGATGCGCGAACTGGGGGTCATCGTGCTGACGACCTCGGAACGCTCGAACGTGCTGAAGATCAAACCGCCCCTGTGCCTCAGCGCCGAGAGTGCCGACCACGTCGTCGCGATGCTGGATCGCGTGCTCACCGAGGGATGGTGAGGTCGGGCGTCTCCTTCGAATCCCGCCGTTGTTCGGAATGTTAAAAGCGCATTTCGAACCGAATTCACCGTAGCGCTGACGATTCCCTCCGGTCCATACTGTTGCTCAGCGTCGGACGACCCGAAGTCCGACCCATGCGCTGTCCCCCGAGGAGTACCCATGGCCACGAAGACGAAGCCGCTCGCGCACGGCGGAGGAAAGCTCAGACGAAATCTCGGACTGTGGGCGATCGTCGGGCTCGGGCTCGGATACATGACGCCGACGGTCGTGTTCGACACGTTCGGCATGGTCGCCCGTGACACCGACGACGTCGTACCGGCCGCCTACCTGGTCGCCTTGGTCGTGATGGTCTTCACGGCGATCAGCTACGGCAAGATCTCGAGCGCGATCCCGAGTGCCGGTTCGGCGTACACGTACGTGCGCGAGTCGATCCACCCGAATCTGGGGTTCATGGTCGGGTGGACCTCGCTGATCGACTACGTGCTGCTGCCGATGGTCAACTGCCTCATCATCCGCAGCTACCTCGAAGCGCTGTTCCCCGAGATCCCGGGCTGGATCTGGGTCGTGCTGTACTGCATCCTCGTCACCACCATCATCTACCTGACGATGCGCGGCACCTCGAACATGAACATGATCCTCCTGGTGTTCTCGATCGTCGTCATGGCCGTGTTCGTGGTGATGGTGATCGCCCAGCTGATGCGCGGCGAGGGGGCGGGAACGGTCGCGTCGATGACCCCGTTCTTCCACGACGGCGCCACGATGGGCGCGGTGCTGATGGGCGCCACGATCGTCTGCTTCTCGTTCATCGGCTTCGACGCCGTCACGATGTACGCGGAGGAGGCGAAGGATCCGAAGATCATGCCGAAGGCCATCCTGTTGACGGTGCTGCTGGGCGGGGCGATCTTCCTGATCTCGGGTTACCTCACGCAGTTGCGCTTCCCCGACTGGAACGAGTTCGCGCCCGGCGGCGACATGCAGTTCGTCGAGGACTCCACCCTCCCGATCATCGGCAACCTGGTCGGCGGACCCGTGCTCATGGCGGTGCTCACCGCGGCCGGTTTCTGCGCGACCCTCGCCTCGGGCCTCGCCTCGCACGCCTCGGTGTCGCGCATGCTGTTGGTGATGGGGCGCAACAACGTGCTGCCGCAGAAGGCGTTCGGCTACATCAACCCGCGCACCCACACGCCGACGTTCAACATCGTGCTGGTCGGCGCCATCTCCCTGCTGGCGATCCCGTTCACCCTGGAGCTGATCGCGGCGTGGATCAACTTCGGGGCGCTGATCGCCTTCACGTTCGTCAACATCTCGGTGATCGCCTGGTTCGCGATCCGCAAGGGCCGTCGCAAGACGCCCGGCGACATCTTCAGCTTCATCGTCATGCCGGGTATCGGAATGGTCCTCACCGGCCTGCTCTGGGCGAACCTGCACGAAGACGCGCTGCGCGGGGGCCTCGTGTGGACCGCGATCGGGGTCGTCTACCTCGCGATCATCACCAAGGGCTTCCGCAAGAAGGTCGTCGCGTTCGACGAGAACCAGGCGGTGACCGGGTACAACAAGGTCGTCAAGGTGCCGGTCGACGAGAGCTGACGTCGGCTCCGTGACGCAGAAGAGCCGCCTTCCGAAGAGGAAGGCGGCTCTTTCGCCGCAGGAAGGGACGGATCAGATGACGCCCTGGGCGAGCATCGCCGCGGCGACGCGTTCGAAGCCGGCGATGTTGGCGCCGGCGACGTAGTCGCCCGCGACGCCATGACGCTCCGCGGCGTCGAAGGCGGCATCGTGGATGTCACCCATGATCTCGCGCAGCTTGTTCTCGCTGTCGCCGAAGCTCCAGCGCTGACGGGAGGCGTTCTGGCTCATCTCGAGCGCCGAGGTCGCGACACCACCGGCGTTCGCGGCCTTGCCGGGGGCGAACAGCACACCGGCCTTCTGGAAGGCGTCGACGGCATCCGGCACGCAGGGCATGTTCGCGCCCTCCGACACGGCGCGCACGCCGTTGGCGATCAGTGCCTCCGCGTCGGCGAGGGAGACCTCGTTCTGCGTGGCGGACGGCACGGCGATGTCGACCGGCACCTCCCACACGCTGCCGCCCTCGACGAAGCGGGCGCTCGGGCGGCGGTGGGCGTACTCGATGATGCGGGCGCGCTCGACCTCCTTGATCTGGCGCAGCAGGTCGACGTCGATGCCGGCATCGTCGACGACGTAACCGGAGGAATCAGAAGCCGTCACCGCGGTGGCGCCGAGCTGGGTGGCCTTCTGGATCGCGTAGATCGCGACGTTGCCGGATCCCGAGATGCCCACACGCTTGCCGCTCAGGGAGTCGTCGTGCACCGCGAGCATCTCCTGCGCGAAGAAGACCGCGCCGTAGCCGGTGGCCTCGGTGCGCACTTCGGCACCACCCCACCCCGTGCCCTTGCCGGTGAACATGCCGGACTCGTGGCGGTTGGTGACCTTGCGGTACTGGCCGAACAGGTAGCCGATCTCGCGGCCGCCGACGCCGATGTCGCCCGCGGGAACGTCGGTGTGCTCGCCGAGGTGGCGGTACAGCTCGTTCATGAACGACTGGCAGAAGCGCATGACCTCGGCGTCGGACTTGCCGTGCGGGTCGAAGTCGGAGCCGCCCTTGCCGCCGCCGATGCCCTGACCGGTGAGCGCGTTCTTGAAGATCTGCTCGAAGCCGAGGAACTTGATGATCGACAGGTTCACCGAGGGGTGGAAGCGCAGTCCGCCCTTGTACGGGCCGAGCACCGAGGAGAACTGGATGCGGTAGCCGCGGTTGACCTGCAGCTTTCCGGAGTCGTCGATCCACGGCACGCGGAAGAGGATCTGACGCTCGGGCTCGACGAGCCGTTCGAGGATGCCGCCGTCGACGTACTCCGGGTGGCGTTCCAGGACCGGGGCGATCGAGTGCAGCACCTCGTGGACGGCCTGGTGGAACTCCGGCTCGTGCGGGCTGCGGGAGAGCACCGTGTCGAACACGGGCTGCACCGATGCGGCGAGCGGATGGAAGTCGGCGGGAGACGAAGCGGTCACGCGGAAGAGCTTTCTGGTGGGGGATGGTGGTGCAGGCGATCGTGTCGCGTGAGGCTGTGCCGGATCCGGCAGAGATTTCACTCTAGTGGGCACCGAAAGCGGGGGTTCCCGCCGGTTCGGTGGCGACGTCGGTCACCCGGTGTTCTGCAGGCCGGCGGCCACACCGCTGACGGAGAGGAGCAGCAGTCGCTGCTGCTCCGCGTCGGCGCCGGAGCCCGTGGGATCCTCCGCGGCCGAGCGGAGGGCCCGCAGCGCACGCAGCTGCAGGAGGGAGAGCGCATCGACGTACGGGCTGCGCAGCTGCACGGCGCGCTGCAGCACGGGCTTGTTCTCGAGGAGGCCTTCGCCGCCGGTGAGGCGGATCACCCAGCGCCGCGTCGTCGCGAGCTCATCGAGCACGAGCTGCGCCAGGTCGTCGCGGTCGCCGAGGGCCAGGTACTGGCGGGCGATGCGCTCGTCGGTCTTCGCGAGGCTCATCGCGACGTTGTCGATCATGGTGCGTAGCAGCGGCCACTCCCGGTACGCCTCGACGAGCAGCTCCTCATCGCCGACGGCGTCCAGGGCGGTGCCGAGGCCGAACCATCCGGCCAGGTTGATACGCGCCTGCGTCCACGCGAAGACCCACGGGATCGCCCGCAGGTCTTCCAGCGACTCCACCGAGAGTCCCCGGCGGGCCGGCCGCGAGCCGAGCGCGAGCAGACCGATCTCCTCCATCGGGGTCACGGTGGCGAACCAGGGAGCGAAACCCTCCGCCTTCACGAGGGAGAAGAAGCGCTCGCGGGAGGCGGCGTCCATGATCGACGCGACCTCGGCGTACCGCGCGGCCGCCCGGCTCGTGCGCTCCTCCTCGGTGGGGGAGGAGGCGAGCAGCGTCGCCGCGGCGACCTGGTCGATGTGGCGCATCGCGATCGCGGGCTCACCGTAGCGCGCGAAGATCACCTCGCCCTGCTCGGTGAGCTTGAAGCGGCCGTCGACCGAGTGCGGCGGCTGCGCGAGGATCGCGGAGTTGGCGGGGCCGCCGCCGCGTCCGAGGGCACCCCCACGACCGTGGAAGAGGGTCAGCTCGATGCCGGACTCCCGGGCCCACCGCGCGATCTTCTCCTGAGCCTCGTACAGGGCGAGGTTCGCGGCCACCGGGCCGACGTCCTTCGACGAGTCGGAGTAGCCGAGCATGACTTCGAGCCGATTGCCGGTGGCGGCCATGCGCTCGCGGAACTTCGGGAACGTCACGGCTTCCTCGAGGATGCCGGGAGCCGCCTGCAGGTCGGCGAACGTCTCGAACAGCGGCACCACGTCGAGCACCGGAGCGTCGTCGCCGAGGGCGTAGTGGGCGAGGCGGTGCACATTGGCGAGGTCAGAGGCGGCCTGGGTGAACGAGACGACGTAGCGCCCGGCGGCGCGCAGCCCGCGGTCGCGCTGGATATCCGCGATCGCGCGGAACACCTCCAGCACCTCCTCGGTCTGCGCGCTGACGGCCTCTCCCGCCTCGAGTTCTGCCAGTGCCTTCGCGTGCACCTGGGAGTGCTGACGCACCTCCAGCTCGGTGAGGTGGAAGCCGTAGGTCTCGACCTGCCAGATCAGGTGCTGCACGCCGCCGAACGCATGGCGCTTCGCGCCGGCATCGGCGAGTGACGCCTGCACGGCGCGCAGATCTTCCAGCAGCTCCTCGGGACGTGCGTACGCCTGGGCGCTGTCGTCACCCCGGCGCGTGGCGGCGACGCGACGCGCCAGGATCAGCAGCACGCGGCGGTGCGGCTCGTCGGGAGAGCGGGTGGCGAGCTCGGCTGCCAGCGCGGGCTCTGCAGCGGCGAAGCTCTCCCAGAGTGCGGTGACCTCGGCGCTGGGCGGCGTGTCGTCTGAGGCGAGCGTGAGCGTCCGGCCGATGCGCTCCAGCGCACGCTCGAGCCCGCGCAACACGTGGTCCGCCGCGATCTGCGAGGCCTCGCGCGTGACGGACGCCGTGACGAAGGGATTGCCGTCGCGGTCGCCGC
>NZ_DFQP01000034.1:0-23631 GCF_002377845.1 Microbacterium sp. UBA3486 | reverse complement strand
CCGTCGCGGTCGCCGCCGACCCACGAGCCGATCCGCACGAAGGCGGGGACGACGGGGGCGCTGGCACCCGAGTCCTCTCCCCGGAGCGCGTCGTCGATGCGACGGTACACATGAGGCACCGTCGTGAAGAGCGTTTCGTCGAAAACGCCCATCACGGTGCGGACCTCGTCTGTCGGAGACGGCTTCTGGGAACGCAGCGGAGCGGTGCGCCAGAGCGTGTCGATCTCCTCCAGCATCCGTCGGCGGGCACGGTGCTCTTCCGATCCGCCCTCGCTCGCGGCGTCGTGCTGCGTGAGCAGCTCCGACAGGCGGCGGATGCTCGACGAGACCGCACGGCGGCGGGCCTCGGTCGGGTGCGCGGTGAAGACCGGGTGGAAGCGGAGGCCCTCCAGGCGGCGGCGCGCCTCGTCGTCGCCGACCTCGGTGCGCAGTCGGGCGTACGCGGTCGCGACGGTGTCGGCGGCGTCCTCACGTCCCGGCTGTCCGGCACGCTCGCGCAGCACGCGCACACGCTGGTGCTCCTCGGCGAGGTTGACCAGGTGGAAGTAGCAGGTGAAGGCGCGGGCGACCTCGTCGGCCCGCTCGACCGTGAACGACTCGGCGATCGCCGCCGCGCGCTCGAACGCGTCGGGGGTCTCCTCGTCGTAGGCCTGGATCGTCGCGAGTCGCAGCCGTTCGACGTCTTCGAAGAGGCCGTCGCCGCCGGCTTCGCGCAGCACCTGCCCGAGCAGCTGCCCGAGCATCCTGACGTCTGTGCGCATCGCATCCGGGATGCCGCGGCCGGCTTCGAAGCGGCCGATCACGCGGATGGCCTCGGTGTTCGTGGGCTCGGAGAAGGAGTGTGCGGGGGTCACCCTTCGAGAGTATCCCTCGGGGAAGGGGTGTCCTGCACGCATGACGGACTGCGTCCGGGCACGGGATCGAGAGAAGCACCGGGGCTTCCCGGCGACCTACGATGGGAGGAATGCGCATCTCAGCGAATCCCCTCCGCGGACAGCAGTTCCCTGCCGTCCTCCTCCTCGTCGCGGCCGGGCTCGGGCTGCTCCTCGCGAACCTCCCGACGCACGACGCGCTCGCCGCCTTCCTCGACTTCCACATCGCGATCCCCGGCACCGCTCTCGACCTGTCCATCGCGCACTGGGTGTCCGACGGTCTTCTCGCCGTCTTCTTCCTCGTCGTGGCCATCGAGCTGCGTCACGAACTGACCCACGGCGAGCTCGACTCCCCACGCAAGGCCGTGCAGCCCGCGATCGCGGCAACCGGAGGCGTGCTCGTCCCGATCGCGGTCTACCTCCTGATCGCCGGCGGCGACGGCACCACGGCGCCGGGCTGGCCCATCCCCACGGCGACCGACATCGCCTTCGCCCTCGGGGTGCTGGCGATGTTCGGCAAGGGGCTGCCGTCGCGGGTGCGCGTCTTCCTGCTCGCGCTGGCCATCCTCGACGACATCATCGGCATCATCTTCATCGCGGTGCTGTTCGCCGAAGACGTGCAGTGGCTGCTGTTCGGCCTCGCGATCGTCGGCGTCGCGGTGTTCTGGGCGCTGAGCCGGCTCCTGCACGCCAAGGGGCACCCGCTGATCGCGGTGGCGATGGTCCTGGTCGGCGTGCTCACCTGGGGCCTGGTCGCTTCCTCCGGCATCCATGCCACGATCGCCGGTGTGCTGCTGGGCCTTGTGATGTCGCCCGTTCCCGCCGGTCGCACCCGGCATGCGCTCGAACCGACCGTGAACGGTGCGATCCTGCCGCTGTTCGCGTTCGTCGCGGCGTTCGTCGTGATCCCCGCCGTGTCGATCACGCAGCTGTCGCCGGCGTTCTGGGCCATCGTTGTGGCCCTGCCCGTGGGCAAGATCATCGGCATCTCGCTGTTCGGCTGGCTGGCGATGCGCATCCGCCCGAAGGGCGCCGATCCGGCGCTGCCGTTCGCCGACATCCTCGCCGCGGGAGCCCTCGGCGGCATCGGCTTCACGGTCTCTCTGCTGCTGGCGAATCTCGCCTTCGCCGACGACGGCGGCATCAGGGACCAGGCGATCCTCGGCGTGCTCGTGGGGTCGCTGATCGCTCTCGTGTTCTCCGGGATCATCGTGTCGCTGCGGGCCCGCTGGTACCGTCGGGTCGCATCCGCAGCATCCTGAGAGGCATCATGACGGGAAGTCCGACTCGGGGCCTCTCCGCGCCCGACCGATTCGAGGAGGAAGCGTGAGCGCTCAGCCCGAGACCGATGCCGGCGTCGACGACGCACAGGATCCGCTCCGTCAGGCCGCCGACACCATGCACGCGGTCAGGGACCGCTGCGTGTGGTCGCAGCAGATCACGCACCGCGACCTCGTGCCGTACCTCATCGAGGAGTCGCACGAGGTGATCGACGCGGTCGAGGCCGGCAGTCGCGACGACCTTCGCGAGGAGCTGGGCGATCTGCTGTGGCAGGTGCTGTTCCACTCCGCCATCGCGGCTCAGGACCCGGATGATCCGTTCGACATCGACGATGTGGCGCGCACGCTCACCGAGAAGATGGTGCGTCGCCATCCTCACGTGTTCGCCGGGGAGGTCGCCGACACCCCCGAACAGGTACTGGTGCACTGGAACGCGGCGAAGGCGGCCGAGAAGCGCACGCGACGCAGCGTGCTCGACGGTGTGCCGCGGGGGATGCCGGCGCTCGCGCTCGCGCAGAAGCTCGCGGGCCGCGCCGCCGGTGCGGGCGTGACGATCGACCCGACACCGGCCGCCGTCTCGCCGGACTCGGAAGCGGAGCTTGGCGAAGCGCTCCTCACCCTCGTCGCGACGGCGCGCGCCGAGGGCTGGGATGCCGAGCGGGCGCTGCGCGAGCGGCTGCGGGTGCTCGAAGACGACGTGCGCGCGGCCGAAGCCGCCTCCTGACGCCCGGCGCGACGACGCCGACAGACCTGGGAAGATGGAACCGTGGCTACCGTGAATCCGCCGCGCGGCATGCGCGACATCCTCCCCGCCGACAAGGCCCGCCGTGAGCGTGTGCTCTCCGTCATCCGCGAGCGCTACCTCGCACACGGATTCGACGAGATCGAGACGCCCGTCGTCGAGGACTACGAGCGACTGCATGCCGGTATCGGCGGCGACAACGAGAAGCTCTCGTACAACATCCTGCGCCGTGGTCTCGATGCCGATGCGATCCGCGCCGCCGCCGACGACCCGGCCGCGCTCTCCGATCTCGGCCTCCGGTACGACCTGACCGTGCCGCTCGCGCGCTTCTACGCGAGCAACCGTGGTCAGCTCCCTACCGTGTTCCGCTCGATCCAGATCGGTCCGGTCTGGCGCGCCGAGCGTCCGCAGAAGGGCCGCTACCGTCAGTTCGTGCAGTGCGACATCGACATCATGGGCGATGACTCCTCGCGCGCCGAGGCCGAGCTGATGGTCGCCTCGCTCGACGCCGTCGACGCGCTGGGCCTCGAGGGCGCGACCGTGCGCATCAACGACCGCCGGGTGCTGGATTGGATGCTCGACAGCTTCGGGTTCACGGCGGAGGAGCGCCCAGGGGTGCTCATCACGATCGACAAGCTCGACAAGATCGGCCCCGAGGGGGTGGCGACCGAGCTGCGGGAGCGCAGTGCCTCGACTGCGGCCGCCGACGCGTTCGACGCCTTCCTGCGACGTCCGCAGACCATGGAGTACCACCCGTTCGGCGAGCGGCAGATCCGCAAGGCGCTGCCCGAGGGGGCACCGGCCGAGCTGATCGAGCACCTGGTCGGCATCGGCGAGGCCGTGGCCGCGGGGCGCGGGCAGTCCGACATCCCGCTCGTCTTCGATCCGTTCCTCGTGCGTGGCATGGGGTACTACACGGGCACGATCTTCGAGCTCGCGCACCCCTCCGTCGGGTACTCGCTCGGTGGCGGCGGCCGGTACGACGGCATGATCGGGCGCTTCCTCGGGCAGCAGGTACCGGCGGTGGGCTTCTCGCTCGGATTCGAACGCCTGGTCGACTTGATCGCCGATGAGGCCGATGCCGGGGCGCAGGCGGTCGTGCTCATCCACGATGCCGAAGTTCCGGTGCACGAGCTGGTCCGGCACAAGGCGGCACTGATCGCCGGCGGGGCCAGGGTGCGGCTCGAGCGACGCACCAAGAACGTCAAGGCGCTGCTGGAGCGATCGGCTGCCGACGGCTACACCGCCTTCGCGACCGTCTCCGCCGGTGCCGGCGAGCTGGAGCTCAAGCCGCTCTCCTGACGAGCCGGGGTCGTCGCCGGATCCCGTTCACGCCGCGTTCACGGTGTCGGGATGGAATCAGGGCGTGAGCCGCTTCCGCATCCCCGTTCTGGCCGGGGCGACACTCGTCGCGCTCCTCATCGGCTTCCGGCTCGTGCTCGGCCGACAGGCGGCGCTCGCGCGACGGCGGATCGGGAAGCCGCTGGGGGAGGAAGCACTCGATGCGGATCGCCTCTGGCGTCGAGGTCTCGACGGAGCGCCCCTCGACCTGCTGGTGCTCGGCGACTCGATCGCCGCGGGCCTCGGGGCCGAGCATCGCAAGGAGACGCTCGGCGGGCGTCTGGCGAAGTCGACCGGACGCCGGATGCACCGCCCCGTGAGGCTGCGCACGGCGGCAGTGGTCGGTGCGGAGTCGCCCGATCTCCCCGCTCAGCTCGACGCCCTGCCCGCCGAGTACCGCCCACACGTGGCCGTGATCGTCGTCGGAGGGAACGACGTGACCCACCGGCTGCCGGTGGGGCTGTCCGCGCAGCATCTGCACGAGACGATCCGCCGGCTGCGCGAGATGGGTGCCGAGGTCGTCGTGGGCACCTGCCCCGACCTCGGTGCGTTGCGCGCCGTGCCGCAGCCCCTCCGGCGGATCGCGTCGAGCCTGTCGCGCCGTCTCGCTGAGATCCAGGACGAGACGGCCCGACAGGCGGGCGCCGAGCCGGTGGATCTGCGCCACGCGGTGGGATCGATGTTCTTCGACGAGCCCGAAGCGATGTTCAGCCTCGACCGCTTCCATCCGAGCGCGCTCGGGTATCGCCGCACAGCCGAGGCGCTGCTGCCGGCGGTGTATCGCGCGGCGGAGAGGTCGCTCAGCTCGCGCCATCCGTCGGCTCCGCGCTGAACGACGCAGCCCATTCGGCCACCCGGCGGCTGCTCTCCTCGTCGGAGATGTCCTCGACACGGGTCATGACCGACCAGCGCACACCGAACGGATCGCGGATGCTGGCGAACCGGTCGCCCGAGACGAAGGGCGCGGGCGCTTCACGCACGGCCGCTCCCGCGGCGACGGCCTTTTCGACGACCGCATCGACGTCCGAGACGTACAGACCCATGGAGTAGCAGTCGTCGTCGCCGTCGGGGGAGCGCACGAGGTGGTAGTCGGGGTTCGGCTCTCCGAGCTGGAGCAGGCCGAGACCGAAGTCGAGGTCGGCGTGCGCGACCACGCCGCCGAACTCCGTGACGTCGATGACGCGGGCGCCGAAGACGTCGCGGTAGAACTCGATCGCCTGCTTCGCGTCGGGGATCGCCAGGAAGGGCGTGAGGGAGGTGGCGCTGTTCGGGCGCCCGTTCGTCGTGTATGTCCCGTTCGCCCCGGTCGTCGGGGCGTTCGCGGTGGTGTCGTTCGTGGTGTCGTCAGTGCTCATGCCGCCACGTTAGGCGGGTCGGGATGGCGGTGGCTTGAAGATCTGCGACAGCATCCGGATGTCGGGTCCGGAGCCTACGCTGGGGCTATGGTGAACCCGAGCCGCGGTGTGCTGTATCCCGCACGTCTGCCGCAGTTCCATCGGTTGCCGGCACCGTCGTCGGTGGCGGATCTGGTCGCGTGGTTCTGGATTCCGGAGTGGGACATCGAGCCCGGGCGCTCGTCGCGGCAGGAGGTGGTCGCCTATCCGGCGCTCAACCTCGTCGTCGATGCGGATGCCGTGACGCTGTCGGGCGCGACCACCCGCCTGTCCCACCGCGATCTGCGGGGGAGTGGATGGGCTGTCGGTGCCCTTCTGCGACCGGCAGCAGTCGTCGCGCTGATCGACGATCCGTCATCCCTGGTCGACGCGGAGCGGGTGCTCGACGCGGGAGAGGACGTCGCCGACCTCCGCCGTGCCGTGGCCGACGCGATGGAGGCGGGTGAAGGGCGCCGGGAACGGGCGGTCCAGGCTCTCTCCCGGTGGCTCGAGAAGCGTGTGGGACCGGTTGGCGAACCTGCACGCCAGGCCGATGCCGCCATGGAGGTGCTGATGGGAGACGGGGCCGCCCTCACCACAGAGGAGGCCGCCACACGCCTGGCGGTCTCGGTGCGGACCCTGCAGCGCATGACGCACCGCCACGTCGGGCTCTCGCCGGCCGCGATGATCCGGCGTCGGCGCCTGCAGGAGGCGGCGCAGCGGGTACGCGACGAGCCGGGAGTCGACCTGGCTTCGATCGCGGCAGAACTCGGGTACGCCGATCATGCGCATCTCACGCGGGACTTCCAGGCTGTGCTCGGCATCGCGCCGCGGGTGTACCGTTCCGAGACGCGCGGCTGAGATCGGACAGGCGGAGCCCCGGAGTCGCGAGAGCTCGACCCCGAGGAGCTCAGCGCCCGAGGAGTTCAGGCCCGTGTGAGCCGCAGACGCAGCAGGCGGTATCCGATGCCGAGCAGCACGACGGCGGTGCCGATGATCGACGCGAACACGGGCAGGGTGTTCACCAGGACCAGGCATCCGAGGGCACCGAGAACCTGCAGCGCTCGCGGGTAGCGTCGCGCGCTCCCGCGCTGCCGGAAGGCCGCGGCGTTCGCGATGAGGTAGTAGAGGAGGACACCGAAGGAGGAGAAGCCGATGGCACCGCGCAGGTCGGCGACGAGCACGATGGCGATCACGATGAGGGCGATGGCGATCTCGGCACGCTGCGGAACCTGGTGGTTCCGATCGATCTTCGCGAGGAACCGCGGAACATCGCCCTCGCGGGCCATCGCCAGGGTCGTGCGGCCGATTCCGGTCAGCAGCGCCAGGAGCGCGCCGAGCGAGGCGGCAGCCGCGGCCACGCGGAGCACCGGAATCCACACCGACGCACCGGCTGCGGCGAGCAGATCGACCAGCGGCGCCGTCGCCCCGATCGCCTCGGCGCCGAGCACGAGCACGACGACCGACCCGACCAGTGCGTACACGACGACGGCGCCGCCCAGGGCGAACACGATCGCACGGGGGATCGTGCGGGTGGGGTCGACGACCTCTTCGCCCATCGTCGCGATGCGCGCGTATCCGGCGAACGCGAAGAACAGCAGCCCGGCTCCCTGGAGCACCCCGTAGACCGTCGCCTCGGGCAGCGGAGGAGGAGAGGCCGTCGGGGCGGCCGCGATGCCGAACCCGACCGCGACCGCGAGCCCGAGCAGCGAGCACACCACGAGGATGCGGGTGACCAGTGCTGTGCGGGTCACACCGAAGCAGTTCACGACGGCGAGAAGCACGACGGCCGAGACGGCGACGGGCACCTGCCAGCCGGCGGGGGCTGCATAGGCGGCGAACGTCATGGCCATGGCCGCGCAGCTCGCGATCTTGCCGATCACGAAGCTCCACCCCGCGATGAAGCCCCACCAGGGGCCGATCTCGGCGCGGGCATAGGCATACGTGCCGCCGGCGACGGGGTGGGCGGCGGCGAGTTGCGCCGACGAGGTGGCGTTGCAGTACGCGACGACGGCGGCGATCGCGAGGGCGATGAGGATCCCGCTCCCGGCGACCCCGATCGCGGGTGCCCACACCGCGAAGACGCCGGCGCCGATCATCGATCCGAGGCCGATGGCGACGGCATCCGCGAGTGTCAGGCGACGGGCGAGGGGCATCCCGTCATCGTGGCACGCGGCGGTGAACGGCGGGTGACGCCGCCGCGTGCGCCCGGGCCGTCACCGCGGCAGGCAGGGTGAGGGTGGCGGGATCGGAGCCTCCCACGCGCACGGTCTGCTCGCTGGCGATCAGGCGCGAGTGATCGCGCACCGGATCATCCGTGCCGGGGTTGCGCAGATGCAGCGGGTGGGCGCCGGACGACACCTGCACGCGCAGACGCGACCCTGCGGCGAAGCGGTGGGCAAGGGGGGCGAGTTCGAGCCGGATACGGCCGGTCTCGTCGGTGCCGGTGTCCTCGGGCGAGAGACGTCGATACCCGTCGGTGACCGCTCGGGAGACGCCCCTGGAGTCGACCTCGCAGAGACGCACGAACAGGTCGGCTCGAGGATTCGACGATGCGAGACGCAGGGCGACCTCGGGCACTCCGATGACGAGCAGGTCTTCCGGAAGTGGATCACCGGTGAACACGAGGACATCGTCCCGGCGTTCGCGGACGCTCTGTCTGCGTCGCCCTGCGGAGAAGGGATTGAGCGTGCGTCCGCCTCCGTCCGGCGTCGGGTCCGCAGGGTCGTAGCGGTATGTCAGCTCGGTGGTGGGGCGCTCGACACCGCTTCGGTCGAGTCGTCCGTCGGCGGTGAGGGCCATCGACATCGCCGAATGCGGCGGGGGCCAGCTCTCCAGCTCCCTCGGGCCACCGCCTCCGGTCACGTCGAGACGTACGCCCTCCGCGGCGGCGTCCGCGCGGAAGGAGCGCAGTACCTCGCGGGCGCCGATCACCGTGATCTCGGGGGCGCCGTGCACCCAGTCGCCGATGATGAGGCACACCGGGCGCCCCGCATCGCGGAGTGCGGCGTAGTCCGCCAGCTGACCGACCAGGAACAGGTCCTGCCATCCAGCCACGAGAGTGACCGGCGGGATGCTCTCGACGTCCTGTGCGAAGTGCATCGGCTCCCACCAGGCGTCGCCTTCGTCGCTGTGCTCGACCCAGTCGCGGAAGAACTGCGGGTCCGCGCCACGTGCCACGCGCACCGCGTCTGCAGGCGGGATCGCGAGCGCACCCCGACGGAAGGCGTGGCGGGCGCGCAGCAGTGCCCACGCCTTCGACGGCAGCGACCGCTCCTGGATGTCCAGCGCGTACGCCCACGTGAGCGGCGTGTCGATCGAGAATCCGCCGCCCGGGTAGAGGATCGCGTCGTCGAACCGCCGCGCCGAGATCGCGATGCCCAGGGCGTCCGGACGCACGTCGCCGTCGCAGTAGGCCCACTGGGTCACGCCGAAGTAGCTTCCGCCCCAGGAGTGCACGCGTCCTGTCGCCCACGGCTGCGCGCGCAACCACCGCATCGTCGCCTGCCCGTCGGAGACCTCGTCGTGCAGCGGGTCGAACACTCCTCCCGACCCGAACGTGCCCCGGCAGCTCTGCACCACGACATGGTGCCCGCGTTCGGCGAGGAACAAGGCCACCCCGGCGATGCCGTCACGCCCGTACGGGGTGCGGATCAGCACCGTGTGCCCGTCGGATCCCTCCGCATGCCAGTGGTCGGTGAGGAGTGCGGCTCCGTCGTCCGCCGAGACCGGGATGTCGGCCGTGCGCGTGACCTTCCGGTGCGTCTGCGGGGGCATGTCGACGGACCGGGAGAGGCGTCGGTACTCCCGGCGGGCTGTGCCGCCGAGACGGGGAGCATCGGTCATCGCACGCCCTTCACTCTGGTGACCGCGAATGCGGCGATCACGGCCATCACGACCGCGCCGATGTAGAGGGCCGCGAAGTTCTCACCTGTCGGCGAGCCTATGCGGGTGGCGAAGAATCCGAAAACGGGCACGAGGATGCCCGGCAGCAGATAGGCGAGGGCCACGATGCCGAGATCCTTGCCGGCGTCATCCACGGAGGGGAGGCACTCCGTCATCAGGGCGACATCGGCCGCGATGTAGGCGCCTTGACCGGCCCCGACGACTGCGATCCCGACGAGGAAGAACGCGATGTCGCCGAAGGAGATCGCCAGTATCAGGCCTCCCGCGCTGGCGAGTGCGCCGATGACGACGCTCGGCTTGCGGCGGCCCGTGCGATCGGAGATCACCCCGAACACGAATGCCATCACCAGGTTCATGAGCGTGAAGGCCGCCGTGGCCTGCGTCTGCACCGCGGCGATCTCCGTCGGGTCGTCGATGCCGAAACGGCCCGAGATCGTCAGGTAGAGGTAACTCGTGACCGACACGATCGATGCGGTCATGAAGAAGCGGCACAGCCAGGCCCAGGCGAAGTCGGGGTAGCGGCGCGGGCTCAGCCAGAACGTCGCCAGAACGGCGTTCCAGTCCATCGGGTCGGCGGGCTGCCGGCGACGGATGTCCTTCAGCGTGAAGAACAGCATCAGTGCCAGGAGCACGGAGAACCCGCCGGGGATCAGGAACATGCCGACCTGGCCGATCGGGGCGACCACTCCGGCGAGCGAGACTCCGCCGAGGATCCCGATCGCGGTGGCGGCCCCCGTGACGGCCGACATGATGGCGCGGATGCTGCGGCGGATCTGGTCGGCGAACAGCGTGTGGACCGTCATCGACACGGCGCCCCAGCCGACCAGGACCAGGATGGTGCCGGCTCCGAGCACGAGGAGGGAGGGGGCGGTCGCCTGCACGACGTACCCGGCCAGGGCGATCAGCGAGCCGGAGAGGATCCAGGGGCGGCGGATGCCGAGGCGGGACATCGATCGATCGCTCAGGCGACCGAAGATCGGCGTCGTGATGAGGATGGCGGCGCCGCCGAGCGTGAGGATGATGCTGAGGTCGCCCGTCGCCTGGTCGGGGTCCCACTCCTTGAGGAGCTGGGGGATCGCGACGCTGGCGACGCCCTGGGCGATGCCGGATCCGAGCCACGCGAGCACGAAGGCGATCCAGAACCAGCGTGTCTGGCGCTGACCGGGGATCGCGTCGGTGATGAGTGGCGGAGCGGGGTCTGCGGGGAAGACAGGATCGACTGCGTGGGTGGACATCATCGTCTCCGGATCTCGGTCGGGGTGGGGAAGGGTCACAGGTGCGCGCCGGTCGTCGTCACTGCATCCGCGGGGAAGTGGCCGGCGGAGCGGTAGGCATCGGCGAGTTCCCGGACGAAGACGTCGCGCCACTGGCGTGCCCCCTCCCACCGGCCGGTCAGGCCGGGGGAGGCATGGTCGTGGCCGGCGCCGATGCGCAGGACCACGGGGACTCCGGCCTCGTGCAGCGCGTCGGCGTACGCCGTCGCGCCGTCCAGGAGGGGATCGAATTCGGCGGCGAGGATCAGGGCGGGAGCGAGGTCGCGGTGATCCGGCGCGTCCAGCGGAGAAGCGTCGGCGAGGGGAGCGCCGGAGCGATAGACCTCGGCGAGGCGCATGGCCGCTTCCCAGTCCGCGGCGGCGAGGCGGCGGGGCATCGATGCACCGACGAGGCGCAGCGCGGCCGGAAGCACTTCGAGTGCCTGGTGGTGCAGAGATGTTCCGGCGTCGCGCTCGCGCAGCGCGGCGGAGGCCGCGATGGTCGCGCCGGCGGAGTTGCCGCCCACGCCCAGCCGATCCGCATCGATCGCGAGCTCGTCCGCGCGTTCGCGCAGATCCGCCAAGGCCGCGACGGCGTCGTCGACCGGAGCGGGGAACGGGTGCTCGGGTGCCAGCCGGTATTCGAGCGACATGATCTGGACGCCGGAGCGCAGTGCGCGATCCGCACAGAGTCGATCGTTGAGCGACTCGTCGATCGTGCCGCCGGTCCAACCGCCGCCGTGCAGCCACAGCATCGTGGGGAGGGCGCCCGGCGCGGCTGCGGTGCGGAACCGTCGGGCGCGCAGCGGACCTTCCCCTCCCGCCACCGTCAGGTCGTCGATCTCCACGCCCGAGGGAACCGGGGCGGTGAATTCGGAGGCCAGGAGGTCGCTCAGCTCCCGCTGCGCCCGGCGACGCGCACCCATGGCGGGCGACTCCAGCTCGGGGAGTGTCGCGGAGAGCTCGCGGATGCGCTGGATCCACTCCAGGATCGCCGGACTCAGCGGCGGCTCGTGCTGCTCCTGGTCGCTCATGACGGCGTCCTTCCGTGGAGGGTGCGCAGCTCGGAGACGACCAGGCGATGCGCGGCATCCGCTGCGGGCACGAATCCGGTCGAACCGAGCGAGCCGTGCGTCTGCCCGATGAAGCGCATCGCGGTCACCGGGACCCCGGAGGCGGAGAGCGCTCGGGCATAGGCCTCTCCGTCGCCGCGCAGGGGGTCGAGCTCGGAGGTGAGGATCACGGCGGGCGGAAGCCCCTCGTGCGATGCGGCCCGCAGTGGGGACGCATACGGGAGGCGAGCGGCCGCGGCATCCTCGCCGACATACTGCCGGACCAGGGTGCGGCCGACCGCGCGCACGATGACTCCCGGCATCCGCGCATCGATGCCGGCCATGTCGGCATGACCCATGGTCAGGTCGAGTGCGGGGTTCTCCAGCAGCTGCAGGGCGATCGGATGCGCCGAGCGATCGCGGTTCATCAGC
Source organism: Microbacterium sp. UBA3486 (assembly GCF_002377845.1). NCBI lineage: Bacteria > Bacillati > Actinomycetota > Actinomycetes > Micrococcales > Microbacteriaceae > Microbacterium > Microbacterium sp. UBA3486. The sequence goes on along the minus strand of NZ_DFQP01000034.1, from coordinate 11,380 downwards.
GTCACGGCTGCGGCGAGGTCGCCTCCCGATGAGGCCCCGCCCACGGCGAGGCGGTCCGGCGATGCCCCCAGCTCCGTCGCGTGGGTGTGCGTCCACTCGAAAGCCGCCCAGCACTGCTCCGGTTGGGTCGGGAACTGCTGCTCCGGGGCGTGGGCGTAGTCGGCGGCGACGATCACGATCCCCGCATCCCGTGCTCGGGCTCGGAACCGCGCGTCCCACGAGACCCAGTCGATCCCGGCGATCGTGAATCCGCCGCCGTAGAAGTACACCAGCGCGGGGAGGCCCGAGCCGGGTGGCGTGCGCTCCTCGCCGGGCCAGTAGACGCGCACGCGTACGTCGGGGTGCCCGTCGACCGGAACGATGTGCTCCTCGGCGGCGGTGGGGAGCGGCGTGATCCCGAGCGCGGCGCTCACGGTGTCGTCGTTCCTGGCAGCGACCCGGCGTCGTCCTGCGGGGTCTGCGGGTTCCTCCTCGAGCAGAGGCGCGACCCGCTCCTCCCACGCCGCCACGGCGCTGTCGAGGGTCGGGCGCCGGAATCGGGACCGCGGTGTCGGCATCGGGCATCTCCTTCGACGGTTCCGCACCGGTGGGTTCCGACCGGGGCGGGTTCCGACCTAGTCTGAGGAATCGAAGAACTTCGATGAAGAAGGGAGGTCCGAGCATGCGCGCACGACCGGGACGGGTCACCATCTACGACGTCGCGGAGCGCGCGGGAGTGAGCATCTCCACCGTGTCGCTGGCGGTGAGTGCGCCGCACAGGGTGCGACCCGAGACCCGCGAACGCATCGTCGCCGCGGCCACCGCGCTCGGGTATCGGATGACGCAGGGGCGGCGCGTGGGGGCCGCGCGCATCGCGGTCGCTGCACCGTTCACGACCTACCCCTCGTACCTGCGTCGCCTGTCCGGGATGCTCCGCAGGGCCAGGGATGCGGCGGTCGACATCATCCCCTACGACCTCGATTGGGCGGCGGCCGCCGATGAGCCGCTGCTCGACGTGCTGCCCACGCGCACGGACGCCACCGGCCTCGTGGTGATGGGGGTTCCGCTCGGCGGCGCGGCACGACGGGCGAGCAGGGCCGCGCGCATCCCGGTGGTCCACGTCGACGTGGTGCCGACGCGGTCGGACGTGGGAGGCCCGGTCGTCCTCGTCGACGACCGTGACGGCGGTGCGCAGATCGGCCGCCACCTCGCCGGCCTCGGACATCGTCGTGTCCTTTTCGTGCATGAGCCGCAGCGCTCGCCGGCCTACGTGTCGGCCGGAATGCTCCGTATCGAAGGGCTCACGCAGCACCTGGCGATGACCGACCTGGCGGTCGCCGATCCCTCCGCGGTCGACGGCCGGGTGATCGCTGCGGCCCGCGCCGCGGGTGCGACGGCGATCGTCGCGAACCACGACCAGTTCGCCGCCGCGGTGCTGTCGGCGTTGCGCGCGGACCCCGGCACCGCTCCGCTCGCGGTCGTCGGGTACGACGACGGCGAGGTCGCTGCGGCGCTCGACCTCACGACCGTGCGGCAGCCGTTCGAGGAGAGCGGTCGCACGGCTCTGGAGCTCGTCCTCGGACTGGTGTCGGGCGCATCGACCGCGCACGACACCGTGCGCCTCGCCCCCACCCTGATCGCGAGGGCGTCGACGCTCGCCGGCGGGATCAGCCCCGCGAAGCGGTGACGCGCTTCTTCTCCCGGATGTAGACCTCGCGGCGCACCTTCGCGACGACGTCGCCCTCACGGTCGGTGATGACGGTCTCGAACCACTCGAGCACCTTGGCTCCTCCGCGTGCACGCTCGCGGATCTCCTCCGCCTTCTCCTTCGACACCTCGAACTCGGCGGTGAGCACGCCCCGGCCGGGCTTGAGGAACTCGATCTCGCCGCGGGTGTCCCACACGACGTGGTCGCGTCCGAGCTGGTGCATGACCAGCATGAAGAAGTACGGGTCGGTCATCGCCGACATCGAGCCGCCGAACGCTGTCCTGACGTAGTTGCGGGTGAAGACGTTGACGTGCAGCTCGACGGTCGCGTGCGTCCAGTCCTCGCTGAAGCGGCGGATGCGGATGCCGCTGAAGAGGTTGGGGATCCACAGGCTCATGCCGATCGCGAGACGGCGGGGAGTGATGCGCATGAAGGCCAGTGTGCGGCACCAGGGCGGAAGCGACGAAGACGTCTGGAGGGTTGGCACAGTTGTTATAGTTCGCATAGAATAAGTAGCGATTCCAGGAGAGGAGGGTCGGATGCTCATCCGCGTCGATCCCGACAGCCCCCGCGCACTCTACGACCAGGTGGCGGCCTCCATCCGCTCCGACATCCTCACCGGGGTCCTCGCCCCCGGCGACCGCCTTCCCGCGGCCCGCGACGTCGCCGAAGCGCTCGACATCAACCAGCACACCGTCCTGCACGCCTACCAGCGGCTGCGTGATGAGGGGTTGGTCGATCTGCGTCGCGGCAGAGGAGCGGTCATCGCGGTCTCGGCTGCGCCCCTCGCCGAACTCGCTCACGACATCGACGAGCTGGTGCGCCGTGCCGCAGCCCTCGGCGTCTCCGCCGACACGCTCGCCGGCATCGTCCATGCGCACCGTGACGCCCGATCCGATCTCGATCGTTCTGATCCCGACCGCCCCGACAGCCGCGAGGAGGACTCGCCATGACCATCCACGACCTCACCCGCACGCCGCCTCCGTTGCTGCGACGCGCTCGGCTGACCTTCTTCGTCGTCGCGGTGATCCTGCCGATCGTGATCACCGCCGTCGCCGTCGTGATCCTGCTCGCCTGGCTGCCCACGCTGCCGCCACAGGTGGCGACCCATTGGGGTGTGAGCGGCGCCGACCGGTTCGGCCCGCCGTCCGTGTATCTCTGGATCCTCGTCGGGGTCGGGCTCGGCTTGCCGGCTCTGATGGCGATCGTCACCCTCGCTTCCGTCGGTGCGCACTGGGGCGGGGCGGCCCGGCTGATGGGCGCACTCTCCGCGGGGATGTCCGCCTTCGCGGCCGTGATGAGCCTCGGATCCCTCGCGATCCAGCGTGAGCTCGCCGACCCTGCGGAATCGCCCGGCATCGGGGGCACCATGGCACTCGCGTTCGTCGCACTCCTTCTGGTCGGCGGCATCGCCTGGGCCGTGCAGCCGCGCGTGCGGCCGGAGCAGGGGCGCACGCTCGAACCCCGCTACTCGGTGCACGTCGCGAAGGGCGAACGCGTCGTGTGGGTCGCCACGACGACGATGCCGCGCGGCGCGCTCGCCTTCCTGCTGTTCTTGCTCCTCGGTCTCGTCGCGCTCGCCGCGTACATGCTCGGCACCGGCGTCGAGGGTGGCTGGATCGTCGCGCTGGTCGTGGTCGTCGTGGGCTTCGCCCTCGCGGCGACCGCCTCGTTCCGCGTCACGGTCACACCGGAGGGCTTCTCCGCTCGTGCCCTGCTGGGCTGGCCGCGCATCCGTGTCCCGCTCGACGAGGTCGAGTCGGCGCGCGCTGTCGACATCTCCCCGTTCGGCGAGTTCGGCGGCTGGGGATGGCGCATCGCCGTCGACGGGCGCACCGGGATCGTCATGCGTCGCGGATCTGCGATCGAGGTCACCCGACAGGGCCGGCGACCCTTCATCGTCACCATCGACGGCGCGGAAGAAGCCGCGGCGCTGCTCCAGGCCTATGTCGACCGCGCGCGGACCGTGGCCATCCCCTCGACCGATCGATCGACGGACTCCGGAAAGGAGACCTCATGAACGACCAGACCCTGAACCCGCGCCGTGTGCCGTGGACCGCGGTGATCGTCTTCGTGGCGGTCTCCTTCGTCCTCTCCTGGCTGGTCGCCCTGCCCCTGTGGCTGGGCGACGGCCTCGCCGAGCCGAGCTCGGTGTTCCTGCTGCCGGTGATGATGTTCACGCCTGCGGTGGCTGCTCTCATCGTCACCTTCGCGATGGGCGTCCCGGCACGCGGGCTTCGTGCTCGATTCCTCGGACTGTGGCCGCTCCGCCCCGCCACGCGTGTGATCTGGCTCATGGTCGCGGGATGGCTCGTACCGCCGCTGCTGGTGGGGCTCGGCGTCCTGCTCTCCGCCGCGCTCGGCTTCGTGCAGATCGACCTGACGTTCTCGGCTCTCGCAGCCGAGCTCGAGAAGGCGGTTCCGGCGGGCGCGCCACTGCCGCCTGTGCAGGTCGTCGTGTTCGCGCAGCTCGCGATGATCCCCGTCGGCGCGCTGTTCAACAGCCTCTTCGCGTTCGGCGAGGAGCTCGGCTGGCGGGGGTGGCTGCTTCCGGCGCTGCGTCCGCTCGGCACGTGGCCGGCTCTGATCCTCAGCGGCGTGATCTGGGGCGTGTGGCACAGCCCGATCATCCTGCTCGGCTACAACTTCGGGCGCACCGACATCACGGGCATCCTGTTCATGATCGGTGGATGCGTGGCCTGGGGCGTCCTGCTCGGCTGGCTGCGGCTGCGGTCCGCATCGGTGTGGCCGGCGGTCATCGCGCACGGATCTCTGAACGCCGCGGCGGGGCTCATCCTCATCGTCGCCGCGACGCAGCCCGACCTGGCGTTGGCGGGACCACTCGGCGTCGCGACCTGGGTCGTCCTCGCGCTCGTCGCGGTGGTGCTGCAGCTGACGGGACAGTTCCGTGCCCAGCCCGAGCTCGCCGACGCGTCGGGACGGCTGCTCTCGGCGCCGCGGCCTTGACGGAGGGCGGCGCCGGGGGTTGGCTGAGGCCATGGAATCCACCCCCGCCGCCTGGTCCGACGCCGACACCTTCCTCTCCGACCTGCTCGTCGGTCCCGATCCGGCGCTGGAGTCGGCCCTCACTGCGCAGCGGGCCGCCGGCCTCCCGGAGATCGAGGTCGCGCCCGTCGCCGGCAAACTGCTGAACCTGCTGGTCCGCATCAGCGGCGCGCGCCGCGTGCTCGAGATCGGCACGCTCGGCGGCTACTCGACGATCTGGCTCGCCCGCGCCGTCGGCGCCGAAGGACGGGTCGTGACGATCGAGGCGGAATCGGACAACGCGGTGGTCGCCCGTGCCAGCATCGACGCCGCGGGGGTCGGTGATCGCGTCGACATCCGGGTGGGGAGGGGAGCGGACGTGCTGCCGACCCTGGTCGGCGGATTCGATCTGGTGTTCATCGACGCCGACAAGGAGTCGAACACGATCTACCTCGATTGGGCGGCGAAGCTCGGGCACCCCGGCACGGTGATCGTGCTCGACAACATCGGGCGTGAGGGCGAGATCGTCCGCGACGACAGCACCGATCCCAAGGTCGTGGGCACCCGCGACGGACTGCGGATGCTGGGGGAGGATCCGCGCTTCGATGCCACGGCTCTGCAGACCGTGGGCGTGAAGGGATGGGACGGCTTCGCGATCGCCGTGGTCGTCTGACGTTCGGGGGCTTCCCGCCGCGGTCGATTCGCGTCCGGGCGAGTCCCGGAGTCCGTCGGGAGGCCGGGCTAGACTGGGCGCGGATCGACGACGCTCCACACAACGTTTTCCCCCTGAGCAAGGAGCACATCAGTGGCACTGATCGAGGCTGTAGGCGCACGCGAGATTCTCGACTCGCGCGGAAACCCGACCGTCGAGGTGGAGGTCCTCCTCGACGACGGCATCGTGCAGCGGGCGGCCGTTCCGTCCGGCGCATCCACGGGCGCGTTCGAGGCGTACGAGCTCCGCGACGGAGACAAGAGCCGCTACGGCGGCAAGGGCGTGCTGAAGGCCGTCGAGGCCATCATCGATGAGCTCGGACCGGCGATCGAGGGTGTCGAGGCGAGCGAGCAGCGCATCGTCGACGAGATCCTGATCGATGTCGACGGCACCGAGAACAAGAAGCGCGTCGGCGCCAACGCCATCCTCGGCGTGAGCCTGGCCGTGGCCAAGGCCGCCGCGGACTCGGCCGACCTCCCGCTGTTCCGCTACCTCGGCGGCCCGAACGCGCACGTGCTGCCCGTTCCGCTGTTCAACGTCATCAACGGTGGCGAGCACGCCGACAACGGCATCGACATGCAGGAGTTCTTCCTCGCGCCGATCGGCGCCGAGACCTACTCCGAGGCACTCCGGTGGGGTGTCGAGACCTACCACGTGCTGCGCGCCGAGCTGAAGGCCGCCGGCTACGCGACCGGTCTTGGCGACGAGGGCGGCTTCGCTCCCGACCTGCCCAGCAACCGTGAGGGCCTCGACTTCCTGGTGAAGGCGATCGAGAAGGCCGGGTTCACGCCCGGAACCGACATCGCCCTCGGGCTCGACGTCGCCGCGACCGAGTTCTTCAAGGACGGCGTCTACCGTCTCGACAACAAGGACTGGGACGCCGCCGCGCTCACCGAGTACTACGTCGGACTCGTGAACGACTTCCCGATCGTCACGATCGAAGACGCTCTCGCCGAGGACGACTGGGACAACTGGAAGCACCTCACCGACGTCCTGGGCTCCAAGGTCCAGCTGGTCGGCGACGACCTGTTCGTCACAAACCCGCAGCGTCTCGCCGACGGCATCAAGCGTGGCGTCGCCAACTCGCTGCTCGTCAAGGTCAACCAGATCGGCACGCTCACCGAGACGTTCGACGCCGTCAGCCTGGCGCAGCGCTCCGGGTACACGGCGATGCTCTCGCACCGCTCGGGCGAGACCGAGGACACCACGATCGCCGACCTGGTCGTCGCGACCAACGCGGGCCAGATCAAGGCGGGCGCCCCTGCCCGCAGCGAGCGTGTCGCGAAGTACAACCAGCTGCTGCGCATCGAGGAAGAGCTCGGCGACGCCGCGGTCTTCGCCGGCCGCTCGGCGTTCCCGCGCTACCAGGCCTGAACGCACGACACATCGAAGAAGCCGCCGACACGGCGGTGAACACCGCCGCTGACCCGGCACGACGAAGGAGGAGCCGTGGCACGACGACCGGCTCCTCCTTCGTCGTCTCCGCGCGCGGAGCCGACGCCCTCGCCCACGACGAAGGGCGCGAAGCCCAGGGCGCAGGCAGCGACGACGTCGTCTCGACGTGCGTCGAGCGCGTCCCGAGGCGCGGCGCCTCGCGTCGACGTCCGCGAGTGGGCATCCGGCATCCGGCTCTCGGCGTTCTCCGTCATCATGCTCTCTCTCGTGGTGCTGGGAGCCTGGGTGCTCGTGCCCACGCTCGGGACCTTCATCGATCAGCGTCAGAAGATCGCTGCTCTCGAGGCATCGGTGAAGGTGAGCGAAGACCAGATCGAGGCGCTCGTCGCGGAACGCGAGCGTTGGAACGACCCCGCGTACATCGCCACCCAGGCCCGCGAACGCCTCTACTACGTCAAGCCCGGCGAGGTCGTCTACCTGGTCGACAACGACCTCGACCCCGCAGCGCTTCCGCGTGAGCAGGACCCCGTGAGCGAGTCGCTCGTCGAGACGCCGACGGACTGGATGCCGCAGTTGCTGCGCACCGTGGTCTCGACCGGGCTCAGCGACACGGCCGCCGTCGCTCCCTGAGCATTCGCTCCGAGCATCCTCCCTGGCGGCTCCCCTACGCTGGTGGGGTGACCACGCCGCCGTTCCCCGCCCCCACGCTCGTCGAACTCGCCGTCGTATCGGCTCAGCTCGGTCGTCCCGCCCGAGGCGTGGTGGGCATCGCGGCCCGCTGCGTGTGCGGCAACCCGACGGTCGTCGCGACCACCCCGCGTCTGCCGGACGGCACGCCGTTCCCCACGTTCTACTACCTGACGCACCCGGCGGCGACCGCGGCGATGTCGACGCTCGAGGCCACCCAGGTGATGCCGGAGCTCGCCGCCCTCCTCGCCGACGACGAAGACGTGGCCGCGGCCTACCTCGCAGCCCATGAGGCCTATCTCGCCGACCGTGGGCAGTTCGGCGAGGTCTCGGAGATCGAGGGCATCTCCGCCGGAGGCATGCCCACGCGTGTCAAGTGCCTGCACGCCCTGGCCGGACATGCCCTGGCTGCGGGCCCCGGGGTCAACCCGATCGGCGACGCCGCACTCGCACGCTCCTCATGGTCGCCCTCGGTCTGCCGCTGCGAAGACCCCGGTGCCGCCGTGCGCGACGGGGCGGCCCCCTCGGCATGACCGCGCGCCGGAAGCTGCGCAGCGCTGCCGCCATCGTGGTGGTCGCGGCGACCGTGCTGCTCATGGGCGCCTCCGCCACGCCGCCGCCGATCCCCGATGACCCCGCAGATCCGGTCCGCGCCTCGGAGTACTGGCTCGACGGCGCACGCATCCGCGAGGCCTGGCAGACGACCCGCGGCAAGGGCGTGACGATCGCGGTGATCGACACGGGCATCGGCAAGGTGCCGTCGGTCTTCGGCGACGCGGTCGTCGGGGGCACGGACGTGTCGGGGGCCGGTACTCCGGACGGACGCACCCCTCTGGGCGCCGTCGACGGCAACCATGGATCCTGGGTGGCTTCGCTGGCTGCCGGACGCGGTGCACCGGACGGAACGGGCATGATCGGCGTGGCTCCGGAGGCCAACCTGCTCTCGATCTCCGTGGGTTTCGGTGCGGCCGCGGCGGTGCCGTTCACGGAACAGGTGGCGAAGGGCATGAAGTGGGCCGTCGACAACGGGGCCGACGTCATCAACCTGTCGTTCACCACGAACACGCTCGATTGGGACGAGAGCTGGGACGAGGCGTTCCTGTACGCCTTCGAGCACGACGTGGTGGTGGTCGTCGCCGCCGGCAACCGGGGGAGCGGGACGAACATCATCGGCGCCCCGGCGACCATTCCCGGCGTGCTCACCGTCGGCGGCGTCGACCAGACGGGCACGGCCAGCATCGAGGCGTCGACGCAGGGCATCACGATCGGGATCTCGGCGCCCAGTGAAGGCCTGATCGGTGTCTCGGCCGACGGCTCGGTCGTCCCCTGGCGTGGCACGAGCGGTGCGGCGCCCATCGTCGCCGGAGTCGCGGCGCTGATCCGCTCGGCGCACCCCGACATCAAGGCGATCGACGTCATCAACCGCATCATCAAGACCGCGATTCCGGTCGACGATGCGATCAAGCCCCAGGATCCGCTGTACGGGTACGGGCTGGTGGATGCGGCGGCGGCGATCTCTGCGAACATCCCCGCGGTGAGCGAGAACCCCATGGGAGACCTGGCGGAGTGGATCCGCGTGTTCCGCCGTGCGCAGTCGGAACCGCAGCCGGTGGAGACGAGGACCCCGGTCGCCGTTCCCCCTCTTCCGGCCGCAGACGCTCCGACCGAGGCCGGTTCACCGTTGCTTCCCAGCGCGGATTCACTGCGCTACGGTACCCTGCCGCTCATTGCGCTCACCGTCCCTGGTATCCTGGTAGCGCTTGGCGTCACCGCAGCTGCCCGGCGCATCCGATCGGCGCGCATTTCCGTACGCCACACCCCCGACTCCGAGGAGTAGTTCTTCTGTGCCTCAGAACAGCACTGTGCCCAAGATCCTGATCGTCGGCGGAGGGTACGCGGGTTTCTACACCGCGTGGAAGCTCGAGAAGCACCTGCGCAAGGGCGAAGCCGACGTGACCATGGTCGACCCGCTGCCGTACATGACGTACCAGCCGTTCCTGCCCGAGGTCGCCGCCGGCTCCATCGAGGCGCGACACTCGGTGGTCGCGCACCGTCGTCACCTCAAGCGCACGAACGTCCTCACCGCCAAGGTGACGAACATCAACCACGCGCAGAAGGTCGCGACCATCACGCCGCCCGTGGGTGAGCCGTATGAGTTCGCGTACGACCAGATCGTGGTCACCGCCGGTGCCGTGTCGCGTACCTTCCCGATTCCCGGCATCGCCGACAACGCGATCGGTCTGAAGACGATCGAAGAGGCCGTCGCGATCCGCGACAAGGTCATGTCGAACTTCGACAAGGCCGCGTCCCTCCCGGCCGGCCCTGAGCGCGACCGTCTGCTGACCGTCGTGGTCGTCGGCGGTGGCTTCGCCGGCATCGAGGTGTTCGCCGAGCTGCGTTCGCTGGCGTCCGCGCTGGTGGCCAAGTACCCGCAGATCAGCTTCGACGACACGCACTTCCACCTCATCGAGGCGATGGGCCGCATCATGCCCGAGGTCTCGCTGCAGACCAGCGAGTGGGTGCTCAAGGACCTGGCCAAGCGCGGAGCCAACGTGCACCTCGACACGCAGCTGACCAGCGCCGTCGACGGCAACGTCGAGCTTTCCACCGGTGAGGTCATCCCGACCGACGTCATCGTGTGGACCGCGGGTGTCATGGCCAACCCGACCGTCGTCCGCGGCGGAGACCTGCCGGTCGAGGAGCGCGGTCGCATCCAGACCCGCGCCGACCTGCGCGTCGGAACGCCGGAGGCGTTCGTCGAGGGAGCGTGGGCGGCCGGTGACGTCTCGGCCGTTCCCGACCTCTCCGGTGGTGGAGTCGGCGGCTTCTGCGTGCCGAATGCCCAGCACGCGGTCCGCCAGGCCAAGCTGCTCGCGAAGAACCTCGTCGCGGTCCTCCGGGGAGAGAAGCCCAAGGAGTACTTCCACAAGAACCTCGGTGCCGTCGCCGGCCTCGGCCTTTACAACGGTGTCTTCCAGTCCGGCAAGATCGCCCTCAAGGGTTTCGTGGCCTGGGTCGCGCACCGCGGCTACCACGGTCTCGCGATGCCCACGTGGGAGCGCAAGTTCCGCGTCATCTGGGGCTGGTGGAACAACCTGTGGCTCGGCCGCGACCTGGTGAACCTCGAGACCGTGCAGAACCCGCGCTACGTCTTCGAGGAGTTCGCGGCGCGCCCGCGCCCGGCTGCTCCGGCCGCGCCCGTGGCAGATGCTGCTCCGGCTGCGAAGGCTGCTCCGGCTGCGAAGAAGTCGGCGGCCAAGGCCGCTCCGGCCGCATCGGCCGAGGTGACGGAGAAGCCGGTCGCGAAGAAGCCGGCGGCGAAGAAGCCCGCCGCGAAGAAGCCCGCCGCCGAGAAGGCTCCCGAGCCGGCCGAGGCTGCCGCCAAGTAGCAGACACGCTCGCACACGAACATCGGCCCCACGCGCTCCGCGTCGGGGCCGATGTTCGTCTCTGCGGGGCGGCTCCGAGGTCATGCATAGGTACGGCCGGTATCGTCACGCGAGCAAGGGGAGTACTCCCGAATGCGGCGACGTCGTCATTACGAGCACGAGATCGTGCTCCGGCCCGCCGGCCCGTGAGGGTGGAGGAGACCTTGGCACCCGCATCGCGGGCTGCCGAGAGAACCCTGCCGTCGTCCCGGCGTCGTGGATCCGCGGTGGTCCGCACCACGAAAGGGACCACTCATGGGAAAGCTCTCCCGACTGATCGGAATGGCGTCCGAAGCACTCGAGAAGAACGCCGGCACCGGGCGCGACCCTCACGCGGCCGACCGATCGCGCTCGCAGGACGGGTCCCGGTCGACGGACTGGGGAGGCATGCTCCGTGGTGCCGTCGACGCGGTCCGCGGTCCGGCCGACCCCGCACGGTCGTCGGGCCAGGGCAGGCCTTCGCCGGCCGACCCGTACGCGCCGCCG
>NZ_DFQP01000040.1:18681-50773 GCF_002377845.1 Microbacterium sp. UBA3486 | reverse complement strand
TGCCGCTGCACCGGCCCCGGCTGCTCCGGCACCCGCTGCTGCTCCGGCCCCTGCCGCCGCTCAGCCCGCATCGAAGCTCGCGCTCCCCACCGAGAACGACAACCTCTATGTGACCCCGCTCGTGCGCCGACTGGCGTCGCAGCAGGGCGTGGATCTGGCTTCCGTCACCGGAACCGGTGTGGGCGGTCGCATCCGCAAGGAAGACGTGCTGAAGGCCGCGGAGACCGCGAAGTCGGCGCCCGCTGCAGCAGCAGCGGCCCCTGCTCCGCTCGAGGTGTCGCCTCTTCGTGGGACGACCCAGCCGATGTCGCGTCTGCGCAAGGTCCTCGCCAAGCGCGCTGTCGAGTCGATGCAGCAGACGGCACAGTTGACCACGGTCGTCGAGGTCGATGTCACGGCCCTCGCCGAGTACCGCGACAGCGTGAAGGCGTCGTTCCTCGAGAAGACGGGCGACAAGCTCTCCTTCCTGCCGTTCTTCGCTCTCGCCACGGCCGAGGCCCTGCAGGCGTTCCCGATCGTCAACGCGACGGTCGACGGTGAGAACATCGTCTACCCGGCCAGCGAGAACGTCTCGATCGCGGTCGACACCGAGCGGGGCCTGCTGACGCCGGTACTGCGTGACGCGGCGTCGAAGAACATCGCCCAGATCGCCCACGAGATCGCCGATCTTGCGGCACGGACCCGCGACAACAAGCTGAAGCCCGACGAGCTGGCCGGTGGAACGTTCACGCTGACCAACACCGGTTCGCGTGGTGCCCTGTTCGACACCCCGGTCGTGTTCTTGCCGCAGTCGGCGATCCTGGGCACCGGAACGGTCGTCAAGCGTCCGGGTCTCGTGAAGGTCGGAGGCACCGACGCGATCGCTGTCCGGTCGTACGTGTACCTCGCTCTCTCCTATGACCACCGCATCATCGACGGTGCAGACGCCGCCCGCTTCCTGGGCGCCGTGAAGGCGCGACTCGAGTCGGCACAGTTCGCCGCTCAGCTCGGCGCCTGACGGGCGAAGAGTCATCCTGGCTGGTCCGCGACGTCGGGGGGGGCGCNNTCCGCGACGTCGTAGACGTCGCGGACCAGCCATTTCTCTCCTGTGCGGATGAGCACGACGATAGTCTGATCCGAACCCTCGTCTTCCTCCCCGCCCTCTTCCCCCTTCGCGCCTCCCTCCCGACCTGCCGATGCGAGGCGCACCACCGCGACGTCGCCGTATTCATCCACCAGTTCCGCGGCCGAGGGCGGCAGCCCGTCGAGGGCCTTCATCACTCGCGCGGCGTCGCCGGACACCGCGTCTGCGCACGAGGTGTCTCCCGCGGCCCGACAATCCGCGATCGCGCGGAGGAGCGATGAGGCTGCCGCCACGGGATCGATGCCCGCGGCCGACTCCTCGGGCTCTGAGCCCTCGGGGGCTGAGTCCTCAGGGTCGGAGTCCTCACTCTCTTCCGGTGCCCCGATCACGGAAGGCGAGGCCGCCGGAGACGCATCTTCGGGCGACGACGATGCCCGCGCCTGACCACTGCCACCAGACAGGTCAGCGCCCTTAACCGACGCTTCTCCCTCCGGCAGCAGCAGTCCGCCGGCAAGCACAAGCGCCGCAGCCGCGCCCGCGACGAGCAGGGAACGTCGACGCAGCTTCCCGGTCTCAGCGGATCGCCCACGGCGTACGCTCTGGCGACCGGTTCGCGAAGCCTGCGTTCCTCTCATGCGATCCACACGCGCAAGAACCTCGCCGATCGATGAGCGCATCGCGTCGCCGATCGCCTCCCGCGCGCGGCTTCCGCGACGCGACCCCCTGCTCGGAGTCCGGTCCGCGCGCAGACTTCGCCCCCCTTCGTGAAGGCCAGAGACGTGCGGAACGACGGCACGGGCGACGTCCCGCGCTCGTTCCGCAGCATGGATCTCGCGTTCGAGCGGCTGCGGCGCGGCGACGTCGAGCATCGACTGCTCCCACGTCTCGGTGAGCCTGCGGGGCAGACGCGGCTGGGTGATGACCTTCCGCAGGGCCTCCTCGATCGCACCGGTCGCGCGTCTGAGCACTTTGTCCGAACTCCGCTCCGTCAACTGTTCCAGGATCTCCACGGTCCCCGTCCTCGCGTCCGTGCCGTCCCCCAGCACGAACACCGGTCGCCCGCCATCCGTCAGCCACCATGCCCCGGTGCGCATGCCGTCGATGCCCTCTCCCAACTCGTCGAGTCCCCGCAGGAGACTGACGACGAGAGTGGTGGTTTCGCCCGGCGTGATGCCCCCTCCTCCCACCGAACGGCGGCCCAGGAAGCTGCACACACGCTCGATGCACCACGGAAGCAACACGTCGTGCCCTCCCTGGCGCCGGACGACATCGATCGGCGCAGCGATGTGTTCGGCGCCGGAGAAGCCCCATCCCACCCACCCGCCGAGCGCCGCCGCGTCCACTCTCACGGCGACGCCGTCCCCGTTCGTGACGAGAGTGCCGGGGAAGGGCCCCTCCGTCGCATCGAGCGTTCTCACCACGCGATGCGCGCCCGGTACGAGCGGCCCGCCCCGGCCGTCGTCGATCGCGATGTCTTCCATTGCTCCATCACAGCGCAGACCTCAGCCCGATCCCGGTGCCCGGGGGTGATCGCGACGGATTCCGCCGAATCCTCTGATGTGCAGGAGTGGTGGCGCCGGTCCCCTCCGCTTCGCGCGAACGCCGACATCAGGAGGCTCCGGGACTCGGTAGGCTGGTCCTCATGGCAAAGCGTGCTCCTGAACCCGAAAAGCGTCCTGGGTTCTTCTCCCAGATCAAGTCCCTCTTCCGGTTCACACGTGAGGCATACTCCTGGTTGCCGTGGGCGCAGGCTGCCATCCTCATCGGCGGCGTGCTGCTCGGCCTCGTCGCCGGCTATCTCATCCCGCCCTTCCAGATCTGGACGCTCGTGCTCTGGGGGATCACCGGTCTCATGCTCGGCATCCTCGGTGCCCTGTTCCTGATGACGCGCCTCTCGACCTCCGCCATGTACAGCAAGATCGACGGCATGCCCGGCGCCACCGGACACGTGCTCAGCACGAGCCTCGGGCGCAGCTGGCAGGCATCCGAGACTCCCGTCGGCATCAACCCGAAGACCCAGGAGGCTGTGTACCGCACCATCGGGCGCGGAGGCATCGTCATCGTCGGTGAAGGTGCACGCGGCCGATTGACGCGTCTCGTCAACGAGGAGCGCAGCAAGGCACAGCGTGTCGCGCACGGCGTCCCGGTCACCGTCCTCTACGTCGGTCACGGCGACGACGAGGTGGCGATCGCCGATCTCTCGAAGACGATCAAGAAGCTCCCGAAGGCGATCGACAAGGCCACGATGGCCGCCGTCATCCGCCGCGTGGACTCCGTCTCCCAGTCGCTGTCATCGCTGCCGATCCCGAAGGGCATCGACCCGACCAAGGTGCGCTCCCAGCGTCCTCGTTGACTCTCCGCACCTCAGAAGCACCGAGCGCGGCCATCCTCCTGTGAGGGTGGCCGCGCTCTCTTTCACTCGGAGAGAGGCTGTCGCGGCAGCCTGCGGACTTTGGCGCGCCGACGACGACGCTCAGGAACCATGGAGCGCATCTCGTCGAGCTTGCCGAAGCAGAACAGCCGGTCATCGGCTTCCAGGACGACGTGCTTGCGCGGGTTGGGAATGACACTGACTCCTCGGTGCAGCGTGAGGACCGTGATGTCGCGTTCCCAGAGCCCGGCCTCCCCCAGGGTCTTCCCGACGAGGTCGACCGCGCCGTGGACCATCAGCTCGGCGACGCCATAGCCCGTCGAGACGGTGAGACGCTGACGCACGTCGATCTCGGGGAAGGCGACCTGACCGGCGATGTAGTCGATGATGGCGCCGGCGACGTCGAGCTTGGTGGCCGTCTCGATGCCCTGCAGCCCGGGTGAGGAGTTGACCTCCATGACGAGCGGGCCGTCGTCCCCCTCGAGCATGTCGACACCGGCCACACGCAGGCCCATGATCTGGGCCGAGCGCACGGCCGCACGCTCATAGACCGGATCGAGCTCGATGGCCTCGACCGATCCGCCACGGTGCACGTTGGATCGGAACTCGTCACCGGCCGCCGATCGTCGCATCGCCGCGACGACACGGTCACCGACGACCAGCGCCCGGATGTCGCGACCGCGGCTCTCCGAGATGAACTTCTGGATGAGCACGTTCTGCTTGGTGGAGTGCAGGGTCTCGATGATGGCCTCGGCGACCTTCACCTGAGGGGCGAGGATGACCCCGATCCCCTGTGTACCTTCCAGGAGCTTGATCACGACCGGAGCCCCGCCCACGCGCTCGATCGCCGGACGGACGTCGGCGCGGTTGCGCACGAACGCGGTCGGCGGCATCGCGATGTTGTGGCGCGAGAGGATCTGGTTCGCTCGCAGCTTGTCACGTGCGCTCGAGATCCCGTTCGCCGTGTTCGGCGTGTAGACGTCCATCTGCTCGAACTGGCGCACGACGGCCGTGCCGAAGTACGTGATCGAGTTCCCGATGCGCGGGAGGATCGCGTCGTAGTCGCTGAGCTGGCGACCCCGGTAATGCAGGTCCGGTTCCTCGGCGGTGAGATCGATCGCGAAGCGCAGAGTGTTGAGCACCTTGACGTTGTGTCCGCGTTGAAGCGCGGCTGCACGCAGCCGCTGGGTGGAGTACGCCTGCGGCGCGCGGGAGAGCACTGCGATCTTCACGGGGGATTTTTCCTGCCAGGATGTATCAGGTGAGTAGGACTACCCCCCATTCAAACACCCTTACGGGGTGGCGAGAATGGGTGAGCCTGCCCGATCTCGGAGTGGACTGGCTGAAGGCCAAGATCGACACGGGTGCGCGCACGTCGTCTCTGCATGCTTTCGACATCGTGGAGTTCGAACAGGACGAGCAGCCGTGGGTGCGGTTCAAGGTCAAGCCCTGGCAGGACAGCCAGGAGGACGCGGTCGTCGTCGAATGCCCGATCCATGATCGTCGTGCGGTGCGGAGCTCGTCCGGGCACGCCCAGGAACGCCTCGTGGTCGAGCTGCTGATCCGGCTGGTGGACCGCGAGGTGCTGGCGGAGGTCACCCTGAGCAACCGCGACGAGATGGGCTTCCGGATGCTCATCGGCCGGGAGGCGCTGCGCCGCGGCTACGTGGTCGACCCCGCCCGCTCGTTCCTCGGCGGACGAGCCCCGCGCGAAGCACGTCGGCGCAACCGCGGGCGAGACTGACGGCAGCCCGCCGCAGGTCAGGTGCGGATCAGAACCGTGCCGACGGCCTTGTCGTGGAGACCGCGCTGATCGGCATCCCAGATCACCGCAGGCACGACGACCACGAGCAGAAGCGTGCGGACGATCGGACGCCACAGACCGACCCAGCTCCCGTCCATGCGAGCAAGACGCATGCCGAGGATACGGTGTCCCGGGCTGCCGCCGGCGGTCGGGATGAAGACGATCTGCAACACGGCGAACACCAGCATCGGAGCGAACTGGCTCAGGCCGGCTTCCGTCGGCAGTGCGAACTGGTTGAATCCGAGGAATCCGGTCGCGATGATCGTCGCCGCGGTGTAGTCGATCAGGAGCGCTCCGATGCGGCGTCCGGGACGGGCGATGCTCCCGGAGCCGGATTCGGGGAGTCCGAGTCGTTCACCGGGGTACGTGTTCACAGCATCCGTCACTCCCCCAGCCTACCGAGCGCGAAATGCCGCTCTGACGTCTTCGCGCCTGTAACACGCCCGAAACAAAGCGGATACCGTAGAGAAATCCCCCGTCCGTACTCTGCAGAGTGGCCGTGAAGCCATCGATCCGCATTACAGGAGTCGTACATGTTCAAAGATTCGTCCGAGGTACTGAGCTACATCAAGGAGAACGACGTCAAGTTCCTTGACATCCGTTTCACCGATCTCCCGGGTGTTCAGCAGCACTTCAACATTCCTGCATCGACGGTCGACGAGGCTTTCTTCACCGACGGCCAGCTGTTCGACGGCTCGTCGATCCGCGGCTTCGCGAGCATCCACGAGTCCGACATGCAGCTCATCCCCGACGTCACGACGGCGTACGTCGACCCGTTCCGCGAGGCGAGCACGCTCGTCATGCTGTTCGACATCTACAACCCGCGCACCGGCGAGATCTACTCGAAGGACCCGCGTCAGGTCGCCAAGAAGGCCGAGAAGTACCTGACCTCGACCGGCATCGCCGACACCGCCTTCTTCGCCCCCGAGGCCGAGTTCTACATCTTCGACGACGTCCGCTACAACGTCACGTCCAACTCCAGCTTCTACAGCGTCGACTCGGAAGAGGGCGCCTGGAACACCGGTCGCGAGGAAGAGGGCGGAAACCTCGGCAACAAGACCCCGTACAAGGGTGGGTACTTCCCGGTCAGCCCGGTCGACAAGACAGCCGACCTGCGTGATGACATCACCCTCAAGCTGATCGACGCCGGGTTCATCCTCGAGCGCTCGCACCACGAGGTCGGCACCGGCGGCCAGCAGGAGATCAACTACCGCTTCGACACGATGGTGCACGCGGCGGACGACATCCTCAAGTTCAAGTACATCGTCAAGAACACCGCCGAGGAGTGGGGCAAGGTCGCGACCTTCATGCCCAAGCCCCTCTACGGTGACAACGGCTCGGGCATGCACACCCACCAGTCGCTGTGGAGCGACGGCAAGCCGCTGTTCTACGACGAGGCCGGCTACGGTCAGCTCAGCGACATCGCGCGCTGGTACATCGGTGGCATCCTGGCGCACGCGCCGGCCCTGCTCGCCTTCACCAACCCGACCCTGAACAGCTACCACCGCCTGGTCAAGGGCTTCGAGGCTCCGGTGAACCTGGTCTACTCGGCCGGAAACCGCTCCGCCGCGATCCGCATCCCGATCACGGGCTCGAACCCCAAGGCAAAGCGCATCGAGTTCCGCGCCCCCGACGCCTCCGGCAACCCGTACCTCGCCTTCGCCGCGCAGCTGATGGCAGGGCTCGACGGCATCAAGAACCGCATCGAGCCGCACGAGCCGGTCGACAAGGACCTCTACGAGCTTCCGCCCGAGGAGGCCAAGGACATCCCGCAGGTTCCGAACTCCCTGCTCGACTCGCTCGACGCGCTGGCGGCCGACCACCAGTTCCTCCTCGAGGGCGGCGTGTTCACCAAGGAGCTCATCGAGACCTGGATCTCCTACAAGTACGAGAACGAGATCCTGCCGATGGCGCAGCGTCCGCACCCGTTCGAGTACGAGCTGTACTTCGGAGTGTAGCTAGATTCCGCGGGATTCCTGGGGTTAGTCCGCCGGAAGTCCGCAGAATCTCAGATAGAGCCCGTTCCAGCGTCCCTGCTGGGGCGGGCTCTCTGCTGTCCTGCCCGCTACAGTCGGTGGCATGACCAACCTCGCCGCATTACGCCTTCTCGTCGCGAATCTCCCTCTTACGGAAGCGGAGATCGGATCGGACTCAACCACCGCTGCTCATGCGGAACTGAAGTCAACCATCGATCGGGACGCCTCAGATTCGGACGTGCACCAGTGGCTCGAAGACGAGCACTACGCGGGCAGTGTGCTCCTAGCGGCAGCGGGGCTGAACAAGCGCGCTGCGCAGTCTGGGCGCGGCAATGCGTTCGATAGGCAGCCACTCAGCACGCTCGTCGCAAGGTACAACGCCTGGGCGTCACAGCTAAACGTTCGCATCAGCGCCTACATGGCGGGCGACGCCGACCTGGCGGGCTACCGAGCGCGACTAGCAGCGTTTCGACAGGACCCGATCAACAATCAGCCTTAGATCGGCAGCTTCTTCGCTCCGGGAACACGGACCAGCGCTGCGGCCACAGCGGCTCGCGAGGACTCGTCTCGGTCGGGCCACATGTGCCCGTATGTGTCGAGCGTGGTCTTCGCCGAGGCGTGGCGCAGTCGAGCCTGCACCGTCTTGATGTCGAGGCCAGCGGCGATGAGCAGGGACGCAAAGTAGTGGCGGAGGTCGTGGATGCGGAACCCCTCGGGCAGGCCTTCCACGGCCGCTCTCGCGGTCTTGAACGCCGTCTCGATCGTGTACGGCGCGACGGGACGGCCGAATGCGCCGACGACGATGGTGCTGCTCCCCCACTTCACCGGGTTGGTGTTGAGCATGACGGCGAGATCCGCAGGGATCGGTATCGGTGTCTTCGATGTCTCGGTCTTGAGCTCTTCGCCTGGGTACTGGATCGCGGGCGTGATGATACCGCGCATGAAGTCGACGTCCTCGACACGCAGCGCCGCGATCTCTGCAACGCGGAGACCCGCGAACGCGCCGAGCAGAACGACAGGACGGAAGTACTCGGGCAGCGCATCGTGGAGAGCCCACACCTGCTCGGTCGTCGCGACGTACGCTCGTTGCTTCGGCGCCGCTGGCGATGTCCGCCTCGAGCACGGGTTCTTCGCCACCAGGCCGTCGTGCTGCGCATCGGTGAACAGCTGCGAGAGGCGCCGGTGCAGGGCGTAGACATAGCTCGGCGAGTACCCGCGACCCGAGAGGCTAACAACCCAGGTGCGCACCTCTGACGGGCGCACAGACTTCAGCGGCCGGTGTCCGAGATCCTCGGTGATGACGCGGATGTGCACGCGTGCTTGGCGGACTGTTGACGCCCGATGACGCTCATATCCCCGCAACCACGATTCGGCCCACTCCCCCAATGTGACGCGAGCCTTCGCCGGCTCGAGGTGAGTGCCACCCAAGAGCTCTGCCGTACGCTCGTCAAGCCACGCCTGAGCCGCGCGCTTCGTCTTTCGATGCGCCGAGTACTCCCGGCCACTGTCATCGCGGTAGCGCGCCCGCCAGACGCCGTTAGCTCTCTGCTTGACGCTCGCCATCGTCATCCCGGTTCGGTGCGTATCGTGTAATTTCGTCTCGCCAGAATTCGATGAAGGCATCGTACTCGGGCGAGTCGCTGGCCAGAGCCTCAGGGCCTTCAACCCGATCCGAGGTTCTACGCCACGCGTCGTGCTTCTCGATGACCCCAACCATGCCTGTCCAAGCAGATCGGATGGGCGAGTCCCTGAGAGCTAGTTCCCGAGTCTCGTCATCGAGCGCGACCCCGGTCAACAACGCCAACATCTTCTGCTCTTGGAAGGCCTCAGCGGCAAGGGCTTCGATCTCGTCGAGCGGCTCGCGCACCTTACGGAAGAGCATGGTGAGAGTGAACTTCTCCCCGCTAGCCAACAACATGTTTACGGACTCCCCAAGGATGTCCGCGACCGACTCTGCCTCACTCAAGCGGAGCGGCCTCTCGCCCTTTTCGATACTCCAAACGGTCGCCTGAGACCACCGGAATCCGAGCTTGCGCATCGCGTCGGCGAGATCCTTCTGGCTCATCTCTCCGCGGAGGCTCACCAAGTTCTTACCGATCTGTTCGTCATCCGTAGCCATACGACAGATGATACCGGATTCGAGTTGTGGGCAACTACGGTGTGTTCTAGTTGCAAACGACTCGCTATTGTGGTTACCTGAGAACTAGTTGGATCCGACTAGAAACCAGGAGGTAGTGGTGGCCGCTCCCATCAACAGGATCTTGTTCGTCGACGGCGTCGCGGAACGTCTAGGTCGATCCCCGTCACAACTCCGCTGGATGATCCAGCAGGGAACCGCGCCGAAGCACGCCAAGATCGCAGGTCGCGTCTGCTTCCGGGAGTCCGACGTTGAGGCGTTCATCGATGCAGCTTTCGCGGAGGCCACCTAAGTGGCCCGCCGCGTAGGAGGGTCCCACGTTGCCCCGTCAACGCGCAGCGGCCCACTCGCTGAGCACGTCGACGAAACCGTCTTCGAATGGCTGAAGCGCCAGCAGAACCCAGCGAAACCGGACACACCCGCAGTACTGGCGATGGCAACAGCCACCGCCAAAAAGAAAGCCGCCGACCTGCTGGAACAGGGCGACGGCGAGATTCCCGAAGGAACTTGATATGTCCACTTTAACCGTTACTTCCCCGAATGTCGAGACGACACCCACTCGGTCACTGCTCGCGGCGATCGAAGCGATCGAACAGAAGCAGGCGGCACTCAGCATTGAGCGCGACCAACTGCTCACGCAGATGCTTTCCGACCTGTCCTGGATGGATATCCCAGTGCTGCGTCTGAGCCGCCTCAGCGTCGGCAACGACCTTCGCAAGGCCATCACTACCGGGACGCACGTGCACGTGGTTCGGCAGTACGAAGAGCTCGGCTCGTACGACATGCTCATGGCCCACCAAGCCGACTCATGCGAGTGGATCTGCCGTGGGGCTGCCGGCGCGATCGTCAAGGGCGGTGGCCCCACACGGTGGCGATTCAGATGCGAAGGCGAATACGAGTACATCGGCACGATCGAAGGCGAACAGGGCACGGAGTTCTTGTTCATCGGAGCCCAGAAGGAGAAGAACCAGTGAGCCTCCGCAACAGCTACAACCCCGACAAGAGCTACGAACTCATGGCACACATCATCAACGACCAGATGAGTCCCTACGACGAGACCGCCAAGGCAGACATCACCGAGATCCTGCGCCTCTGCTACGTGTACTCCACGAACGAAGGCAAGGGGTACGAGCTTTCGGCCGCTGACCTCGGCCAGGCAATCGTCGACTACCTGTCCGACGGGTACGGGGCTCCCGACTTCCACGCCTCGTCCGAAGAGTTCTGGAATCCTCCCAAGCCGACACCCAATGACCCAGCCATCGGCACGCCGGAAGGCGGGAATGCACCGCACGACCCTGACGACGGGCTTCTGATTCCGTGAGCGACTTCCGCTTCGCCGGCCGATGGCTAAACGATCGGCGCGTGATGACCCTCCGCGGTGACGACTTCAAGGGATTCGTCACCGCGGGGACATGGATGGTGGAGAACCGAACAGATGGATACATCACCCCAGATGACCTGGACTACGTTCCCAAGTTCGATCGATCCTGCATCCCCCGCCTGATCATCGCGGGGCTCTGGGCTGAACAAGCAGGCGGCTGGACGATGCTCGACTATCAGGCGAGCCAAACCAGCCGAGCAGAGTTCGAAACGCTCGAGAAGGCTCGCCGCGCTGACCGCGAAAAGCACGCGCGTCAACGAGCACACAAGGCAGGTGATCACTCACTCTGCGGCGTGACGTGCCCTGACTCCACACGAACCTTCCAGGATGCGTCCCGGGGACATGTCCCGGGGACTACACAGGACAGGCTAGGCGAGGAAAGGCAAGGCCAGGATGAAGTGGTTGATACCTGGGCCACAGTGATTCCAGGAGAATCCGAAGTCTGGGGAGATCCGTCCGCACCCGGCAACTTCGGAGTGACCCTGTGAGCGTCTGGGCTGAGGAACCACGTGACGGTGGCAGCGCTGTGTGGGGGTGCTCTGGCTGTGACAACGGCGGCTGGTGTGCGGACAGCACGACGGCATTCAACGAAGCCCGCACGCACGCGGCAAGCCATGGGCTAAGGACGACAGAGGTCATCGGTGGTCAGGGTCGCGGTAAGCGTGTGAACTACGGCCGAGACCTCCTGATCCGTCAACTGCGCGCGTCTGGCTGCACGATGCAACAGGTAGCCGATCAGGTTGGCATGAGCGTGTCTGGTGTGCTCAGAGCGCTGCGCCGCTTGGAGCGTGCCGCATGAGTGAGAAGCACCGTGACCCCGAGTGGCGCAAGACCTGCCGCATCATCCGTCAACAGGTCCGGCTTGCATGGGCTCGAGGTGACGACGTGACGTGCTGGCGACACGGACACATCATCCCCGAGGGTCAGCCGTACGACGTTGGACACATCACGCTTCACGGCGGCAACGGCATCGACAACGCCGCACCCGAATGCAGACATGGCAACCGCAGCCACGGCGGACGAATCGGCGCGAAGCTCACCAACGCCCGACGACAGGCGAAGACATCAGGAGTAGTGAAGCCAGCATGGGCGTGAACGACGACGCGGTTTTTTCTGGGCAAGACGGTCGGCCCCCCGCCTACGGCTCAACACGCGCCCCTCTCCCTTCCGTTCTGCCGACGATGGACGATCTGCGTGATGAGTCAACGTGGTTGGAGTGGCGGTCGCTGATTCCTGAGCCTGCCGGTGTGACGGAGTTGATGACGACGGAGGAAACGCGGTTGGAGTTCCTTGAGGGAGCTCGTTTGCTGCGGATGGATAAGAGGCGTCGGTCGGATGGTGGGTTTGGTCCGTCGCCGATTCAGCTTGTGATCGCGGACATGCTGAACGCGGGTCGGAAGTTCAACGGGATCCTTGAGCCGCGGCGCACGACGAAGACGACGGCCGTGCAGGCGGTGATCATGGGTCGGTGCTCGCTGCGGGAGGACTACCTGGTGGGCTGGACCATGGCGAAGGCGGATGGTGGGCAGAAGACGGGTGAGCGGTTCCGGAAGGACATCGTTTCGCACGTTGAGCGCCTGTATCCGGATAAGCCGTCACGGCCGTTCATCGTGAACACCGGGAAGGGCACAGAGCATATCCGGTGGCCTAATGGGTCGTACTTCAACGCGTATGCGCCGGGAAATGATGCTTTCACGTCGGGCGCGTATGACATCGCGTGGGTTGACGAGGGGCAGGATGCGACGCCGGAGCTGACGGCTGACATGATGACGTCGATTCCGCCGACGCTGGATGGTCGTTACCGCCCGCAGATGATTGTGTCGGGCACGGCGCCGGAGTACCAGAAGGGGAATCTGTTGTGGCATGTCTTGACGATGGAGGGTGCCGGAGTGATCCGCCACGGCATCGACGAGGACACTGACCCGGAGGAGTTGGAGGCGTGGGAGCCCGACGATGAGCATCCGAAGGCGCGCGTGCGTGAGCTGATCGAGTTGAACCATCCGGGAATCGGGTTCACCACTCCCCTGTCCGACGTGCGCGACAACTTCAATGCGATGAAGGCAACGCCAGGTGCTTTCAACACGGAGTACTTGGGTATGCCCGGGTCTGAGGGTTCGGCGTCCGCACTGATCAAGCAGCCTGACTGGACTGGCTCACGGTTGGAGTCAACGTTGCTTGATGTGAAGCTGCCTGCGGTTGTGGCATTGGCTATCGCGATCGACCCGGACGGGCGCTGGTGTTCCCTCGCGGCGGCGTGGAAGGGCAAAGGCCGGAAGCGGCATGTTGCGTTGTTGCACCACCAGGCGACCGTTGAGGGCTTCGCGAAGGAGGTCGTCAGGACTGCTCGCAAGTTGAAGCGCCAAGTGTTGTTTGATTCCGGGCGTCCGACTGAGAACGTGGAGATCGCCGTAATTGCCCAGGCTCGACCGATGGTTCGGACGAAGAGCGTGGCGCGGTCGGATATCCCCCGCGGCGCCGTCTTGTTCATGAAGACGTTGAAGGCGGGAGACCTCGTTCACTACGCCGGCCAAGACCCATTGGACGACTCCGCTGAGCTTGCGGTACGCCGCGCCTTCGGTACCACTGGGTCATGGGCTTTCGGGCGCCCCGACGAGAAGAACCGCCCTGAGGACGACATCACTCCGTTGGAGGCCTGCGCGCGCGCCCTCTATGGCCTCGATAGCGAGAAGGGATCCGCAGCCGGGTTGGGCATTATCGCCGCCTAACGGGCACAATATTGACTCATTCGTAGACACATACTTCACAATTGAAGTATGGGAATCTGGAAGCGCTCAATCAAGGACGCGTATACGTCGCGGCCCTCTGTGCCGACGACGCCGGTTTCTCCCTGGGGCTCGCAGGATTCCCTTCAAGTCGCCCTTATGTCGGAGCTCTTCGGTACTGACACGGGTGCAATCACGCGAGAAATCGCAATGCGAGTCCCGGGTTTGAAGCGCGCGGTACAGATTCACGCCGATGTCGTCGGCGGAATGCCAATGGTGCAATACAGGGACGGCGTGAAGGTCGACCCGCAGCCTCGATGGTTGCAGAACTCGAACAGTGGAATCCCGCCGCTGATCCGCACCAAGGGGCTCGTGAAGGATCTTGCTCTTGAGGGGTGGGCGCTTCTGGGGTGCGAGATGAACGGCGCCGACATTGTCGACGCGATCCACATCCCGAAGGCAACCCACTGGAAGTTCGACAGCAAGGGCGTCGTTGAGCTTACGCAGCTCGTAGACCCGCGCTACCTCAGCAAGCTGATCCTTATCTCCCTCGGAGACAACGGAATTCTCGTCGACGGCGTCGATACGATCCGGCAGGCCAGAGCCCTGGATATCGCTCGCACGACTCGTCTCGAGTCCCCGCCGGCCGGCACCGAACTGCACATCAACGACCCCGCGTACGACGGCATGACGGCGAAGGAGCAGATGAAGGAGGTCAAGGCGTACGCCGAGCAGCGGCGCAAGACCTCCGTGTCGATGACGAAGTCCTACGTCGACGTCAAGGATCACACGGGTGAGGCGATCGATCTATTCGATTCCGCCACTAACAGCGTCCGACTCGACATCGCCAATCACGCCAGTGTCCCGGCGTCGATCATCGAGGGCGCAAAGTCCTCCGGTGGCGGCGGCGACATGAACTACACGGGTAAGGGCGATGAGCGTTCGGAGCTCTACGACTTGGGTTCGCGCCAATACGCCGACGCGATCTCTGCTCGCCTTTC
This sequence comes from Microbacterium sp. UBA3486, assembly GCF_002377845.1. Lineage (NCBI taxonomy): Bacteria > Bacillati > Actinomycetota > Actinomycetes > Micrococcales > Microbacteriaceae > Microbacterium > Microbacterium sp. UBA3486. Next base: position 36,317 of record NZ_DFQP01000040.1, on the reverse strand, counting down.
CCTCGATGACATCTGCCCCGAGGGCGAGTACATCGCATTCGACAAGTCGGAGATGTTCGCCGTCCCGACTCCCACGACGCCGCCTGTCTTGGAGGACTGACTTATGGAACCAGTGATCATCGATGCCGGAACTCTCGAGTTCAACGAAGAGGACATGACTGCGACGGGGCTGCTGATCCCCTTCGGCGTGCCCGCTCGCTCCAACCTAGGCACGTTTACTTTCGCAGCTGGTGACGTGGGCCTCCCCGAAGACCTCACAGGGATGTCCCTGAACCTCGAGCACAAGCGGGAAGACGTTGTCGGCGCGTTCACCAGAGTTTGGGAACAGCCTGCGGACGGCGTCATGGCGACATTCAAGTACCGCAACACCCCGGAGGGCCGAGCGGCTTTCGAAGAAGGCAAGAGCGGCAAGCGAAAGAACCTGTCCGCTGAGGTCGCGAAGGTCCGAGTTCAGGGCGGCAAGGCGCTTCCTGGCTCCGTGCTCTTCGCCGCAGCGCAGGTCGAGAAGCCGGCGTTTGAGGGAGCCACGCTGCTGGCCGCCGAGGATACCGAGTCGCTGGCGACCGAAACGGCCGTCACTGATCCTGACCATCTCGTCATCGAAGCACCGTCGCTCCCCGACGACGTGACCGTGACCGCTGAGGGCGAGTCGCGTACCTACACCCCCGAAGCCGCCCCGGCTGAGGACAACCCAGAAGGAGGGTCCACAGTGACCGCTACCGCAACCGAGCCGGGGCAGACTCCGGCTCCCGTCGCCGCCCCTGGCACGCTGCTCGCCAACAATCCTGCAAAGGTCGAGGACATTGACCTGGGCACGGTGTTCGCCGCGATGTCCACTGTCAAGACCGGCATGGCAACGGCTGATGCCGAAACGCTGCTCGCCGCTCTGAGCGACATCAAGGTCAACACCACGGGCGGACTCACCACCTCAGCATCGGGCGTCATTCAGCCCGCCTGGGTGGGCAAGCTCTGGCAGGGCAAACGCTATCAGCGCAAGTACCTCGATCTGTTCACCCACCTGTACGGCGGCATCAACGTCGGTGGCCGCAAGGGCTTCAAGCTTGACCAGGGCACTGCCCTCGTCAAGAAGTGGAACGGAAACAAGACGGAGATCGGTTCGGGAACCGCCACCACCTCCGTGACCGGATCGACGATCCAGCCCTACGGTTACGCCGCTGACGTCGCCCGTGAGTGGTACGACCTCGACGGCGGCGCTGAGGTGATCCAGGCGTTCTTTGAGGGCGTCGTGGACTCTTACGCCAAGGTCACGGACGAAGACGCCCTGCGCGCCGTCTTCGCCGCCGCCGCAGGAACCGACCTCGAACGTCTCATCGCCCCCGGCGCCTTCCCCGGTGTGGCTGGCCACGACTACCCGGAGGCCATGGGAATGGTCATCCAGGCAATCGAGGCCGTGTCCGATGCTGACGACGATGCTGCATCGATCGTGGTCAACCCGGCTGCGTGGAACCAGCTTCTCTACACGCCGAAGGATCTTGTCCCCGAGTACGTCGAGTTCGGTGTCACGGCTGGCACCGGCGAGGGTCGCGGCGATGGCTCGAAGGTCGTCATCAAGAAGGCCAAGGACGAGTTCTTCCCGGGGATGAGCACAACCGAGCCTGCGGTCCTCGGTGGCGCGAAGAGCGCGATTGAGTTCCGTGAGCAGGGTTCGACGCCGATCCAGGTCGACGCTCTCGACATTGCCCGTGGTGGCATCGACAAGGCTGTGATCGGCTACCTCGAAACCTTCCTGGTTCGCCCAGAGTCGCTGGTGCTCATCGGCACTGACGCTACCCCGTAAGCGGTCGGGGCGTAGGCATGGCTACCTGGTACACATCTGATGGAGGTTCGGGATCGAACCGGCTCGACGGCGCATGGCCCGATGCGCCGACCGACAACATCGAATTGTGTGAGTTCCTGATGGACACGGCCCGTCAGCAGGTACTTGCCTACGCCCCAACCGAAACGGCCGCGGACGAGGTCTCCAATCTTCTGGATTGCCTCGGTTACCCGTCTTCCACGATCGCCGACGTACTGGCGTTGCTCGACGCGGAAGCACCTGAGGTTCCGACTCGATATGTCTTCGCCCAGCTACAGCAGGCCAAGAACCTGTTTAACGCCGGCCGGATCGTCGGAGACGGAGTGGGGCCGGAAGGATTCTCCTTCGTTCCGCGCCCACTCTCGAAAGAGATCCAGAAGATCATCCGCCCTCAGTCGGGGGTGGCAAGTGTTCTCTGACATCGCGGGTGTTCGAAAGGCTCTCAAAGAGCGCCTTGAAGAGTTGCTACCCAACTGGCCTGAGTGGGAGATCAGCGAGTTCATCAAGCAGCCTCCCACTGAGTATCGATCGCCGATCGTCATTTTCGAGTTCACCCGATTTGAGAGCGCGGCGAACGGGTCGCCGCTCGGCCCAGGTCAGGTCGCAGCGGCGATTGACATCGTCTTGGGCTCCCCGAAGACCACTGACGATGCGGGTGAGAGCGACGTGGATCAGCTCGCGCTCACTCTCATCAACATCATCGATTCTCAGTCCGACATCTATTGGGACTCGGCCGAGAAGCAGCGCCTTGAGAAATCCGGTCAGTGGATTTGGCGCATCCACACCACCGTTCTCACCTCATCAAAGGAGTAGCCATGCCTACGATCGCCAACGCCGCGTACTTCGGTACCACCGGAAAGCTCACCGTTGAGAGCGACGATTACACCGCCGCGGTGACGTCTTGCGCGCTCGTTCCGACAGCGCCGACAGCATCGACGACGGACATCGGCGGCGGAGTCACCCAGTTCGTCGGCGGTAACGCCTGGGTCGCGCAGGTCGCGTACAACCAGGACTGGAAGACCGCCAGCTCTTTCTCTCAGAAGCTCATCGAATGGCACGGCCAGACGAAGACCTTCACGTACACGCCAGACGACGGCGGACAGGTCGCAACGTTCTCTGCCCGCGTGCTCGCCGGCCAGTTCGGCGGCGGCGCTGCAACCATCCACGCCGCCACAGTCAACCTGCCCATCAACGGACAGCCGACTTTCGCGCCAGCGGGCTGACATGCGTAACGGGCGAATCAGCTTGCTGATCGATTCGCCTCTACGGGATCTGCTCATCTCACTGCGGGCAGTCCCCGCAGAGGCCAGGAAGAACGTCACAGCATTCACGAGAAAGAACGCTGAACCCATCTGGGTTGAAGAAACCCGCGACATGGCCGGCACCCGCTTGCAGCAGCGAGCTCTTGTCAACACTGCACGGGTGGGAGTGACTACGCGCAACATCTATCTGCGATCAGGCGGTGTCGGAACCATGTCTAGCGGCGCGGCCGTATCGACGGTGGCTTTCGGCGCGGAGTTCGGTGGCAACCCTGACAAGGTCATTGCGCAGACGTCTCGGAAAGGGAAGCCATACAGGCGCCGCATGGGAAACGTGTTCGGCGCACCCCGCCGCGGCGGCAACGTCGTCTACCCAGCAGCCCGGAAGTCCATCCCGCGCATCGCGTCAGTCGCGATCCAGTCCGCTTATCGGGCTCTGCTCGACGCATTCGATGGGAGGCGCTAATGGCGAAAGTCCATGAGATCGGGATTGGCGCCGACACTCGCGCCTTTGAAGACAAGATCAAGGCGGGTGTCATCAAGCCTACGGAGGACGCCGAAGACGCGATGAAGCGTCTGGATGACGCAGTGGGCGGGGCTGGCGATGCGAGCGGTAAGGCAGGCGGTCAGGTCGACAGCTTCGCCGACAAGCTCGCCGAGGCTGCACGTAAGGCCGGTAAGAGCGACGATGACATACGGGACGCACTCAAGCAGATGGGAGTCACGGCCGACGATGCCCGCCGCGCCGTCGACAAACTCGGGAACGAATTCCGGGACAGTGGCCGTGAGGGAGAGAGCAGCGTAGACAAGCTCGAGGATGCGTTGAAGGATGCTCAACGCGAGACTAAGGAGCTTGGCGATAAGGCGGACAAAGCCGGCGACGACGCCAGGCGCGGCATGCAGCGCGCCGAAGATGGGGTCAAGGACTTCAAAGAAGAAGCGCAGCAGTCCGCGCGCGAAACAGCGGCGAGCTTCGACGGGTCGTTCGAGTCGATCGCCGATTTGGCTCAGGAGATCGCCGCCAACGCGTTCGTTGGGTTCGGGCCTGCCGGAGCCGCGGCCGGTATCGCCGTGGCAGCGGGGCTGGGTGTGGCGGTCGACCAGTTCAACAAGATCGACGAAGCCTCGAAGGATGCCCTGCAATCGGCATACGACTTTGCCTACGGAATCGGATCGGCGTTCGACGCGGCCGACAAAGTCTCGGCAGTCGCGAACTGGACGAGCGACCAGGAGAAGTTCAAGCAGGTCTTGGATCTCACCGCGGCGTCAGGGTGGGATCAGGTAGAGGTCATCGATGCTCTCGTAGAGGGAGGCGACAAGCTCGACCGGCTCACCCAGGCATACGCGGATGGCGCTAACGCTGCCGGGTTGACGGTCGGGCAGATGCAGGTTCTTGACGGGATACTCCCCTCGATCAAGACAGGTCTTGAGCAGGGCGCCACGGCAGCACAGGCACAGGCTGAGTACCTCTACAAGCTCTCACAAGAAGCGGGGCAGGCAACGGGCGAAGTTGACGCGCTGGGCAACATCATCGTGAAGCTCCCCGGCGATGTCGAAGTGTCCATCAACGCAGAAACCAAGACTGCCACGACGGACATTCAGCGGGTCGAGGACCAGGCGACTTCAATCAAGGGCGGAACAGTCGCTCTGCGGGCCGACACGTCGGAAGTAGACCGCGCCATGCGACGTATCTCGGGCACGGTACTCAGGATCGGGACCAAGATCGTAGGCCCAGAAGGAGGGTGGGACCGATGACCACCACCATCACTCACGCCGGTGGGGTCATCACCCCGACGTCCATGCCCGGATGGGACGCGCGCGCAGACTTGCGATCGATCGTCCACACGATCATGGGGCGCAGCGACCCCGACATCACCCGTCGCCCAACTGGGATGCGCCGCGGAACTCTCACACTCGTCTTCGAGAGCGGCGCCGCCGCGTACGCTGCCCGGTCGATCCTCGCTGTGACGCAGCCACTCGACCTGGGGAACCCCTCGGTCGGTCAGGTGACCATGCGTTTCATCGTCGCTGGCAACGAACTTGGTGAAGTCATCGAAGATGCAGGGCAATGGGTGTTGTCGGTTCCCTTCCAGGAGATCGCGTCATGACGGTGATCTCGGATCATGTCTATTCCGCCCGCATCCTTGACGTGAGCGGCGACATCTCCCTGTCTTGGTCCGAGGACAACGCGGGGACAATCACCCTCGACGCCTCAGCGATCCCCCATGTGCGCGGATCGATCACACTCGCCGTCAAGGATCCGATGCTGCTCGAGAAGCTCGACCCCCGAAACGGACGTCGAGTCCTCATCGATGTGGCGGCATCGCTTCCTTCAGGGGCACAATCACGGACTTTCGATCTCGGAGTGCGGAGTGTTCAGCCCGACCGCGCCGCCGGCACCGTCACCGTTGCGCTTGAGTCTGACGAAGCCCTCCTCGACGATTTCGCGCAGCTCGCGGACGATGGCACCCCCCGGACCTATCAGGCATCGTTGCGGGCGGTGTGTGACTACGTGCTAGGTCGCGTCGGTGGGCTCGCGCCGAACCGGGCACAGGGTCCGCGCGGCACTTCGACCGCAGTGTGGTCAGCATCCCAGTCCGGTTCGGGAAGCCCAACACTCACCCCCACGACTACGGTCGGCCTGAACGTCGGCGGTGAGGGCATCGATACCTTCCTCCGCGCGCAGGCGACCACCGCGAGCACCTACATCGATATCCGCGGCACCGCGACGAACAACCTCCTCGTGGCACCGCTGGGCACCGCGATCACGGTTTCCACGTGGGTGCGCTCGTCGTCGATCACCGCGCCTGTCGGCCGGGTCTATGTGCAACAGCTCGACGCGGGCGGAACCGTGCTCGGCACATCCGATGTGGTCGCGTCCGTCACGTCCGGGCAGTTCGCGCGAGTATCGGCGACGGTGACCCGGTTACCGGGCGCGGTGCGCGTGGTCCCCATCTTCCGTATTTCCGGCACCGTGCCGGTAGGCGGTCGGCTGGACGCGACAGGGTTCGTGACGGAGCAGACCAGCAGACTTGGTCCGTATCGGGATTTCATGCTCGCTTCGGGCACGGAGGATGCGGACGTGACGGCTTTCTGGCCGATCACGAACCTCATCACGAACCCGTCGATTGAGCTCAACGCGGACGGGTGGACGGCCGGCACGAATGCCTCGGCGGTGTCCCGTCAGCCGGTGACATTCGATCCGCCGTCCGGGTTCGGTCTGCGTTGGACGACCAACGCGGCCGGAATCAGCTACGCCGACTATGCGGCCGCATCGGGTATCCGCGTCACCGGAGGCCGCTGGTACGTGCTCGCCGGGCACCTGATCTGTAGCGCCGCATCGACCGTGCACGCACGCGTGCACTTCAAGGATCAGCAGGGCGTGACGATCGCGCAGGTGACCGGCGCGAACGTCGCCGTGGCAGGCTCCGCGTGGAGTCGCCCGTTCGTGATCGCGAAAGCTCCCCCCGCCGCGACGAGCGCGAGCGTGCACTTCGGCTACCAGGCCACCGCCGCAGGCCAACAGCCGTACGTGGACGCGGCAATGTTCTACGAGGGCAACGAGGTCGTGCCCTACTTCGACGGGTCGACGGCCGGCACCGCCGCCTACACCTACTCGTGGTCTGCGTCCGCGCACGCCTCGTCGTCGTCGCGCACGCCGACGGTCGAGCGCCCGCCCGAGTCACTTGTGTGGCGTGCCGGGGTCTCGGGGATGGCGTTCCTGGAGCCACTGCTCAAGGCCGCAGGGCTCCGGCTGGTGTGCGACGAGCGCCGTAGGTGGACGCTCCGCAACAGCGACTACCGCGCCGACGGGAACCAGACCTACCGGCACGCGGTGAACATCGAAGCCGCGGAGGAAAACCTCAGCCGCGAGGACGACGCCTGGTTCGACGGCGCCGTATACGAGTACGTCTGGACCGACCGCGACGGCATCGAACAGCGCCGGTACGACGCGTTCGCGCTCACCACCAACTCAACCAAGGTGATCAGGGTTGAAATCCCTGATACCCCGTATCCCGGTCCGGGCCGAGCGGAGAGCATCGTGCGCCGCGCACAGGGCCGTGGACGCACTGTAAGCGCGTCCGCCATCCCGACCTGGACCGAACGCACCGATCAGACCCTCAGCGTGCTCCTAGAGGGCACGCCGATTCAGACAGGTATCGCCGGATCGGTGCGGTTCAACTTCGACACAGACACGGTGACGGTCACTAGCCGCACCACTGACACGCCCGCCGCCGCCTGGATCCTCATCCCGGCGGGAGAGCGCTGGATCGACTCGCCTCCGGGCGGGACATGGAAGAACGAGGTGATCTAATGCCCGAGTCCTACGTAGGCAACGAAGGAACCGCCGCCGCAGCCGACAGCATGACCGTCACGGACGGCACAGAAGACCGCCGCACCGGGTGGCTCGCGATCAACAAGACCCGCGACTACATCGTGTCCAGGTGTGCCGCCGCGCTCACCGCCGCGAAGGCGTACACCGACACGAAGGTCGCCGCGATCTCGCTCACCTGGAACGCGATCAGCGGAAAGCCCTCCACGTACCCGCCGTCCGCTCACACGCACACGTCGCTCGACAACGGCGGGATGCGCTTCGGTGAGGCGAGCGGCCAGTGGGCGACCTCGCAGACGATCTACACCGGCGCGAACATGTCGGTGGGCGGTCACGTCATCGTCCCGAACGCGACGCCGGCCACGTCTGGCTACGCGGTGGCGTACATCAACGGTGACGGGCGGCTCGCGAAGAACGCATCCTCCGAGCGGTACAAGAAGTACATCAGCGCGCTCGACCCGGCCAGCCTAGGCGACATCTGGCCGACGCTCAGCCGCTACCAGATGCGCCACGGCGACGGCTCCTGGAAGTACGGCTACATCGCCGAGCGCCTGGCCGAGCACCCCGACCAGGAACCATTCGTCGTCTACACCTACGACACCGATGCCGACGGCAACACGACGGTGACCGATCAGCCCGACAGCATCGACTTCATCGCCCTCCTCATGGCGCAGAACGCGCAGCTTCATGATCGCGTGCGTAAGCTCGAGGAGGATGCAAATGCTGTCGGCTGAGGATCCACTCATCAGCGAGTACTTGCCTGTCGTCTCCGGGCATATCGTCAACAAGTACTCGTGGATGGCGGAGCGCGGTAACTGTCTGATGTCGCTTGATGACCTCAAGCAGGTCGCTGCTATCGCCCTCGTCAAGCTGGTTTCAAGGTGGGACGATGTCCTGGCAGAACAGGACAAGACGCGCGAAGGAAACGGCGGACTGTTCTGGTGGTACCTCAAGACCGACGTCAAACGCGCGGTTTCGAAGTACTACCGAGACATCGCCCAGCACGGTGAGTACGATGCTCCGATTCTCGATGAGCTCGGTGCAGAGACCCTCGAGATGCAACGCACTTCGGTTCGTGCCCCTTCCGAAGCGGCCGGCGCCCGCCTGACCCGAGAGGACATCGTCGACTTCTATAGCCTCATGCCGTTGCGCGACAAGACGATCATCGCTCTTCGGTATTTCGATGAACTGCCGTACCCGCAGCTCGCCGACATCCTCGATGCGCAAACGAAGACCACACGGAACCTCACCATGAATGCCGTAAACAGGCTCAGGGCGTTCGCCCGGAATCAGTACATCGACGCCCCCGGGAAAGTCCCCGTTCGGATCGAACAGCCCTGGTCACCGCCACCCGCGCTACTGACCTACCTGCGCGAACGCCACCGGATGAACCTTGCCGAATACCTCGGGATCGTCACGATCGCCCTGCGCGTAGACGTCTCCTACCTCGTCGAGATCCTCCGCACGGATCGGACGAATGTGCCCGGGGCCATGGCCTCGACAATGACGTCATTCCAATGCGCCGCAGCCGATGAACTACTCAGACAGGGTGAAACGATGCGAGAGGTCGCACGGCGTCTCGACGTGAGCTACGGAGTGATCGTCAGCCACGCCAAGCGCAGACAGTCCTTAGCTGCCTGACACCCGATCCATGATCATCTGCTTAGTCTCGTTGACCTGGCTCTGACTGAGGTCGTCCTCGAAGTACATCAAGCATGTCGTCCGCCAGGCGTAGAAGATCTGCTCGTCGGCCGTTGTGCGGAGCCCAGCTTCGAAACCTTCGTCGCCGCAGTAGCCGTCAAGGGCACTGCCTGCGAGCTGATCGGCGGACTCCTGCATCGCGTCGCGGAATGCGTCATCGTCAGTGAACTCGATGAGGAAGCGCTCAGAAACCTCGTCGCGGGATGGAGCTGCTGAGCACCCCGCGAGCAGCAGCAGCGCCAGCGAGGCCGGGACTACGATTGCAATTCGTTTCATGGCTTGATCTTAAGTGCATCGGAACACGTAGGCCACATCCCTGTAGTCGGGTTAACCCCAGATCAGACCTGCTATAAGTCAAAGAAGACCAAGCATGCGAAGAAGTCATCGACAACGGGCACTCATCCCTCTAGGTTCCCTTGTATGTTGCCCCCAGAATCAATCGAGCAGATCGAACAGGTCGTCAGAGGTGTCGTGCGAGAAGAACTCGAGCGCCACCTGACCCTCAGGACGAGACCGACTTCGGTTGCCCTCACGCTTAGAGACGCGGCAACCGCCACCGGCTACAGCCTCGAGGGCATCCGTCAAGCGATACGACGCAACGAACTCGTCCCCTCCTATGCGAACTCGAAACCAGTGCTCATGGTCGAGGAGCTCGTGCGCTGGCTGCGTTCGCTGCCTGATGAACCCCGGCGCCTCTAGTCCGCAGAAAGTCCGCAAAAGGCCCGCTCTTTGCCATCTACCCGCATGAAGCGACAGCACCGACATCCGCGCAATCTCGCGGATACGCGACGGGCCATCACTTCCCATTTGCTTAGGCAGAGTACGAGCTGTACTTCGGCGTCTGACGACCGCGGAGCATCACGAAGAGCCCGTCCCCGCTTCTGCGGGGACGGGCTCTTCTGCGGTGGGGATGGCGGCGCGGGGCCTCACTCAGATCGCTTCGGGCCGGGGCGCGACCCAGGTGCCGTCGAGCACGGACAGGCGCGGTCGGTAGAGGCGCAGTGTGTAGTTCCACCCCGGCATGACGACCAGCGCGTTCGTGAGGCCGGCAGGGTGCACACCGAAGTGGATGGTGATCCCGCCGTCGTCGTCCGCGGTCGCCGTCAGGCTGTTGATACTGTTCACCCCGAGCTCGTTCTCCTCGAAATAGCCAGCGGCGTTGTAGAGCGAGACGGACCAGAAGGCGTCGACAGGAACGTCCGTCAAACGCAGACGATAGTCCCCGACCGGCAGGCCCTCGTCAACGCTGATGTAGGTCGCCTCGTACTCGGGCAGACCACCCCATCCGCCGGCGACGCCCAGCAGGTGCATGACGGGATCCACTTCCTCCCTCGTGCCGAACGCACGATCGTAGGTCGAGACGCCGCGCCCGAGAGTGAGCAGAGCATCGCGGGTCTCCGACTGCGACAGCTCATCGTACTCGGGGAACGGGAACTCCCCCGATCCACCGCCCACGAGACGAAGAGCGTCCTGGAGGCGATTCACCTCGGCGATGTCTTCGGCGTCGTTCGGGTCGACGAGGATGCGGACCAGGACCGCCGCGTGGTCGGTTCCTACGGCTGCGCGTGTGAGCGCATGGGCGCCGGGCTCGCGTAACAGGAACGGCGCGTAGTGATCCTGATTCACGACGAAGGCGGAGATGTAACGGCCACCCGTGTCGGGCAGCGTGAGCGTGACTCCTTCGCGCACATCGATGATGGCGCTGCTGTAGAGAGTGTCCCGGTTCTGCCGGATGATGGGCTGATCGTCGATCGACTTCAGCCCTCGCGTGTGATTCCAGGTCCCGAGCGTGCTCCCGGCGGCGAGCCGGGAGAACATCAAGTCGGACTCGGCACGAGCGAAGTTGCGGACGTTCACCTTCGTGGCTGACATGTCGTTCCTTTCTCTCGCGGCACAGACTCACCGCGAAGCATGGGTCGGGGTCGGATGGCCGGCCGTGACACGGTCCGGCAGCGCGGACCTCGTTGCGATTCTGTTCGCCCGATCGCTCTCCGGACGCACGCGTCATCCTCATCGGATGACATCTGCCTGCCCCACCAACATCACGGATTCCCACGCCGATATCGTTGTCCCGTGATCGATGCCGTCCGCGAGGACCCTTCTCCCAGCGATCCGGCACTCGCCCGCGCGGCGCTGCGCCGGAACTGGCTCCGACTCATCCTCGAATCCCGCACCCGACATCTCGAGCAGCTCTGCCTCGCCCACCCTGAGCCGCACGACCCGCACGTCCTCCTCATCCGTGCCTGCTGCCGCGACCTCCTCGGCGATTCGCACGGTGCCACGTTCCTTCGTGGCCAAGGAATGCGCATCGCGGACGACGACTTCGTGGTCTGCTTCACCGAGCTCCTCCTCGCTGCCGACACCCCGACGAAGGCCACGATCGCCGATCGCGCTCGGGAAGCTCTGACCGAATGCGGGCCCGACGACGACTACCCCTCGGCGCTCTTCCTCCTCGGTTGGACGGAGGTGCGCCTCCGACGTGATCTCTCCGGGGCCATCGGCCTCCTGCGCTCGGCCTCAGACGAGGCCCGCTTGCGCGGGCGGCCGGAGACCTATCGCCTCGCCCAATCCAATCTCGCCTTCGCCTTGACCCACGCCGGCCTCTTCACCGATGCCGAGCAGACGCTCGATGCGCTTCCCGTCTCGTCCTCGCCGTCGGACTGGGACATCTTCGAGGGCGGGCTCCCCCAGGCAAACCGCGGCACCATCGCATACTGGCGAGGCGACTACGACGATGCGATCGCCCACCTCGAACAGGTCGTGGACGAAGGCGGCCCCGGCAACAACTTCGAAGCCCTCGCCCGGCTGTACCTGGTCATGAGCATCATCGCGCTCAGGCGAGAAGACCGATACTTCGCCGCGGCCGGCCTGCTCCACGGGGTGAGCAAGGACGATAAGCACGGCATCCCCTGGGATACGCTGCGCCGCGTGATCTCCGCTCTGCTCGCGCACGCAGAGGGACACGACGACCGCGCTCGAACCATCGCGGCGCCGGTACTCGCCCGCCCCGGTGCCGCCGTCGCCCACGCGGTGCTCGCGGAGCTCTATCGTGTCCTCGAAGAACCCGCGTCGGCTGCGCAGGCGCTGCGGCTGGCGACATCGGGCGCGCTACCCCGCTACGCGCGGGCGAGCACGCTCGTCACTGCAGCGGCCCTGCGCTCCCTCGCAGGGCATGGAGCGGACGCGCACGAACAGCTCGACAGAGCTCTCGAATCCGCAGCCCCCGAGCGGATCCTCACTCCATTCCTCTCGGACGATCCGCTCATCGGCGATCTCCTGATCGCCCATGCCCACCGCGGATCCCGCCACGATGAGTTCCTCGGAACGATTCTCGAACGACGCGGAGAGCTGGCCCGACGACGGACGGGCATCTTCACCCCGCGCGAGAGCGAAGTCCTCGCATACCTGCGCACGACGATGACCGCCGAGGAGATCTCCACGCGTCTGGGGGTCGCCTATCCCACCGTCAAGACCCACATCAGCTCCATCTATCGCAAGCTCGGCGTCACCTCGCGTCGGGAGGCCGTCCTCAACGTCGACGCGAGGTCAGGAATCAGACATCGCCACGCCGCGCCACCGGCTTGACCGCGCGGGATCCAGGGTGATCAACTGGTGAGTCTGACCATCGACCGGGGGAATCATGCGCCGTAGAAGAGTGACCGCGAACACCGAGCTGCGCGCGTCGGCGGAGCCGCGCTCATCGCAGCCGTCGAATGCGGTCGCCGCATACGCCAGGACCAACCCATTCATGTTCGGCCTGCTGGGCGCCCTCGGAGTCCTCGTGGCGCTGGGGATCGGCAGCATCGTCGGGCAGCTCGCGACCGTGCTCGTCTACATCGGCGTCGCCGTGTTCCTCGCACTCGGGCTCGATCCGATCGTCACCTTCATCGAGAAGAAGCTCCCCCGCCCCGCGGCCGTCACCATCGTGGTCGCCGCGGTCATCCTGGCGTTCGCCGGCGTCATCCTCGCGATCGTCCCGCTGCTCGTCGAGCAGATCAGCAACCTGATCAAAGACGGACCGCAGATGATCAAGGACTTCATGGCCAGCGACTGGTTCAAGGACGTCAGCGGTCAGTTCGGCTCGACGATCGACGACGCCGTGCAAGGCATCCTCGGCTTCGTGCAGGACCCCAACAACTTCCTCGACATCGGGGGTGGTGTGTTCGCCGTGGGCGCGGGTATCGCCGGCGGCTTCACCGGGATCACGATCGTCCTGATCCTGACCCTGTACTTCATGGCGTCCCTGCGCAGCATGAAGCACGTGGCCGCCCGCTTCGTGCCCGCCTACCAGCGCGACACCTTCAGCGGCCTCCTCGAAGACGTCTCCGGCGCCGTGGGCCGCTACGTCATCGGCCAGGTGAGCCTCGCACTCATCAACGGCATCCTGAGCCTCATCTTCCTCAGCATCATCGGCGCCCCGGTTCCGGCCCTGCTCGCCCTGATCGCCTTCATCGGCTCGATGATCCCGCTGGTCGGCACGCTGACCGCGTCGATCATCAACTCGCTGATCTGCCTGTTCGTCTCTCCGCTGACCGCGCTGATCGCGATCATCTACTACCTCATCTACATGCAGATCGAGGCATACGTGCTGTCGCCGCGCATCATGAGCAAGGCCGTCGCCGTGCCGGGTGCGCTCGTCGTGATCGCCGCGGTGGCCGGCGCCGCGCTGGGCGGCATCCTGGGCGCCCTGGTCGCGATCCCCGTGGCCGCGAGCATCATCATCATCATCCAGAAGGTGACGTTCCCCGCGCAGGACCGCAAGATCGTCCCCCCGCCCGTCACCCGCTGACACGGGGACGGGACGGGGCGTTCGACCTCAGCGGACCAGGAGGGCGCCCGGCTCGACGCGCACGTCGAAGGCGGTGACCTCGCCCATCTCCTCCCCGTCGATCTCGAACACGAGGGGCGTCTTCAGCTCGACCGAGATGCTCTCGACCGGAAGGTGGCGGGCGGACTCGGTGCTCACGGCCTCGTCGGTGGCACCGAAGAGACGGCGGATGCCGTTGTCCCAGACGAAGGAACGGAGTGTGTCGAGCCACTGCAGCGCACCGTCCGCGCTGATCATGAGCACGTCGAGCTTGCCGTCGTCGAGCACCGCATCGGGAAGCAGACGGATGCCGCCCTGCACCATCCCGCAGTTGCCGATGAGCATGGTGTGTCCCCGCACGGCCACGGCCTTCTCCCCGTCGATCGCCAGAGTGATGTCGGTCATCTCGGTGCCGGCGAGTGCGCGGCCCATCGCCTCCACGTAGGCCAGCCAGCCGGCCTTGGACTTGAGGTCGTCGTCGGTCTCCACCAGCATCTGCGCATCGACGCCGAAGCCGACCATCACGGCGAAGGCGTGCTCGGTGCCGTCGTACGAGACCCAGCCGAGGTCGATCCGACGGGGCTCGGCGTCGCGCACGCGCTCCAACGCCGCCTTCACGTTGTTCAGCGGAACGTCGAGGTTGCGCGCAAGCAGGTTGCCCGTCCCCTGCGGCACGATCCCCAGCGCTGTGTCAGACCCCGCCAGGGACTCCGCGACGGCGCGTACAGTGCCATCGCCGCCGACGGCGATCACGATGTCCCGACCGTCTTCGCGGGCCTCACGAGCCATGCCCCGACCCGGGTCCTCCGGAGTCGTCTCCCACCAGCGGATGTCGTACTGAGCGTCGAACACGCCGCTCACGGCGGTCTGCAGGACCTCCTGCTCGACCTTCGAAGGGTTCCAGACGATGCCGATACGTGCGTGGGTCATATCGTCAGCTTGGGACACCTCGCCCGATACCGCAAACTCAGGCTGCGGACTCAGCCGTAGAAGAGCTGCTCGAAGGTCTTCCGTGCGCGTCGGGTGACCCCGAGGTAATCCTCTTCGAGCTCGGTCGCCGATCGATCGGGGTAGCCCAGGAGCCTGCCGATCGCGTCGAGCTGTCGACGATCCGCCGGCAGCACATCACTGGTCTGCCCCGTGAGCAGGGTGATCGCAGAGCGGAGACGGCTGGACAGGAGCCAGGCTTCACGAAGGCGCAGCGCATCCTCCTCGGAGACGAGATCAGCGGCGACGGCAGCCTCGAGGGCACCGAGCGTCGACGTCGTGCGCAACCCGGGAACCGCGTGCGCATGCTGCAGCTGCAGCAGCTGCACCAGCCACTCCACGTCGCTGAGCGAGCCGGGACCGAGTTTCAGGTGACGCCGCGGATCGGCGCCCTGCGGCAGCCGCTCCCCCTCGACCCTGGCCTTGATCCGCTTGATCTCACGTGTGCCCTGCAGATCGACGGACTCCGGATAGCGGATCGTGTCGGCCAGGGCGGTGAAACGCGTGATCAGCTTCGCGCTCCCGGCGACGCCGCGGGCGCGGAGCAGGGCCTGCGCCTCCCACGACAGCGACCAGCGTCGGTAGTACTCCGTGTACGCCTCGATGGATCGCACGACCGGCCCGTTGCGACCCTCCGGCCTCAGATCGGCATCGAGGTCGAGCGGGAGGCGATGATCGGTCAGGTGCTCGCGCAGCCCCGCCACGATCTGCGTCGCCAGCTTCTGGGCGCGCTGCGGATCGACGCCGTTCGCGTCGTACACGTAGAGGATGTCAGCGTCGGACCCGAAGCCGAGCTCGGCACCACCGAACCGTCCCATCGCGATGACGGCGAAGTCCAACGCCTCGTCTTCGAGCGGGACCACCTCGCGGATCACCGCGCGCAAGGCGGCTTGGATCGTGGCCTCGGTGATCTCGGTGAGTGCGGTGGCCACCTCTTCGATGGTGAGGACGTCGAGGACTGCTCCCATGGCAGTGCGCAGGAGCTCACGCCGTCGCAGCGCCCTGACGGCGCGCAGCGCATCGCCGATGGACTCATGACGCGTCTGTATCGCGCGAGCCTCCTCGTCGAGCGCTGCCGCGCCCCGAGGGCGCAGACGCCCCGCGCTGTCCAACCACGCCACCGATTCGGGGATCCACTCCAGGAGCTCCCCGACGTAGCGTGAGGATGACAACAGGCGGGTGAGACTCTCGGCGGCCCCTGAGGAGTCCCGCAGCATCCGCAGGAACCAGGGAGTGTCTCCGAGTCGCTCGCTGATGCGGCGGAATGCGAGGAGCGCGTAGTCGGGGTCGCTGCCATCCGCGAACCACCGCACCATGATGGGCATCAGGTGGCGTTGGATCGTCGCCTTGCGGCTCAGTCCGCTGGTGAGGGCGCCGATGTGGCGGAGAGCTCCCGCCGGGTCACGGAACCCGATCGCCGCCAGGCGGTCGTGCGCCTGGGCTGCGGAGAGCGTGCGCTCCTCCTCCGGCAGCCCGGCGACGGCGCTGAGCAGCGGCCGGTAGAACAGGCGGGTGTGGATCTCGCGCACCTCACGACGCACGCTCTCCCAGCGCGCCCACACTCCCTCGCCGCTCTCGGCCAGTCCGGTGCCTCGCGCCAGGATCCGAAGACCGGCAGGAGTGCGCGGCATCAGATGCGTGCGGCTGAGCTCCCTGAGCTGGAGGCGGTGCTCCATGAGCCGCAGCAGACGATAGTCGTCGGCGAACGCGGCTGCATCGACGCGTCCGATGTAGCCGCCCTCGACGAGTGCGTCGAGACTCTCCAGGGTTCCACGCGTGCGCAGCGATTCGTCGGTGAGACCGTGGACCAGTTGCAGCAGCTGCACCGTGAACTCGATGTCTCGCAGACCGCCGGCTCCGAGCTTCAGCTGATACGGCGCATCCTCGGGATCGATGTGCTCCATCACGCGCTCCCGCATGCGCTGCACGCTCTCCACGAAGTCCTGTCGCGCCGCGCTCGACCAGATCTTCGGCTGCACCGCGGCGATGTACTCGCCCCCGAGCTCGGCGTCTCCCGCGATCGGACGGGCCTTGAGCAGCGCCTGGAACTCCCAGCTCTTCGCCCAGCGGTCGTAGTACGCGAGGTGCGACGCGAGCGAGCGGACCAGTGCACCCTGCTTGCCTTCGGGGCGGAGAGCGGCGTCCACCTCCCACAGCGGCGGCTCCACCTCGATGGCGTCGAGGTTGCGCATGGTCTCGCGCGCGAGTCGCGTGGCGATATCGATCGCCCGCGCCTCCGAGAGGATCTCTTCGTCGCTACTCCCGCCGACGAAGATCACATCGACGTCGCTGACGTAGTTCAGCTCGCGAGCCCCGGCCTTGCCCATCCCGATGACGGCGAGACGCGTCGCGGCCACTTCCGCACGGCCCATCGATGCCTGCAGTCTGGTCCTGGCGACGGCGAGCGACGCTTCGAGGGCGGCACCCGCGATGTCCGCCAGCGCCGCAGACACCGGTCCGACGATCGACTCCGGGTGCGGATGCGAGAGATCATAGGCGGCGATAGCGGCGAGATGCCGACGATACGCGATTCTGATCGCGACGACCGCATCATCGTCGCCCGACTGCGCGAAGCCGTCTTCCGCGCCCACCGCAGCCAGCAGGCGCTCCTGCAGCTCCGCCGACGAGGGCAGCCCGACGATCGGCCCTTCCAGGACCGAGAGCTGATCCGGGTGGCGGAGGAAGAACTCGGCGAACCCTTCCGACGCGCCGAACACCCGCCATACCCGCCGC